>CAZTDC010000631.1:0-2019 GCA_964612165.1 uncultured Salinivenus sp. | reverse complement strand
CCGGCAACGAAGACCTGGCGCTCGTGCTCGTGCACCTGAATCGGGCCGAGTCCATTGCCCGCCGGGGCGAAGAAGCCGTGTCCACTGCCGAGCAGCTCTTTCGGACCCGCCTGGAGCACTTCGCGCCCGGCCAGCGCGTGGAGCGTTTTGGAGAGCTCACCTACGGCATCTTCCCCCGTCACGACGTCGAGGCGGTCGAAGGGTGGGTCGCTGACCTGCAGGAGACCATGGATCAGGAAACCGGTGAGCTCGAAGGGGGGGTAAGCGTGGGCGTCGCCGTGCGCAGTCCGCGTCACGACCCCGAAGGCCTACGGGCCGACGCCACCAGGGCGCTGCAAAAGGCCTACGAAACCGGCACGTCGACGATTGTCGAGTAGCCCCCTCGGGGTGCGTTCTGGTTGCAGGAGGAAGGCTCGTCTGCTCATATTGAGTGTACCTGTGGGCGGTCGTCACTCTGCTCGGAAACGCAGCCAAGTCTGGTTGCGTGGCAAAACGTTGCTACGAAACCGCCGCGAATCCTCTCGAGTCTCGGTAGGTTTCAATACCCCTGGCGCTGACCTTCCCACCGATTTTGTTCTGTTGTCATGACCACGACCGTCGACGCATCGCCGCGCATCACCCACATCTCTTGGGGCTGCCTCGAAATCGACGATCGGGATCAGCCCTTCAAGGACGCCAAGCTGTATCCCGGCGGGGCCCGCGCCTGGGACTGGAACGAAACTGGGACCTCCCATTCCCCCGGCATTCAGCCCGCCGACGTGGAGGAGCTGATCGAGCATGGGGCGGAGGTGATCGTCCTCTCGCGGGGCATGAACAGGCGCCTTCAGGTCAAGGCCGAGACGCTTCAAATGCTCGATGATCACGACGTTGAGGCCCACGTTCTGCAGACGGAAGAGGCCGTCGAGCAGTACAATGAGCTGCAGGACGCGAACGAACCTGTGGGCGGGCTCTTCCACTCGACCTGCTGAACGAGGGGCTCGCTCGTGCCGCTGTCAATTCTGCGGTCTGCCGCACCTCTGTTGGTTCAGAGGCCGTTCTTTGGTGACCACCCGTTCTGGGGCGAGCGCATCGGAGAAAAAATCCGGTCGGAGGATGGAGTCGGCCGGGCGGTTGACCTCATACACCGGTATTGGGCCGACGAGTAATGAACTCCGATCCCACTTCCGTTATTGCAAGAAAAAATTCAAATCCTGAGGGCACTGCAGGCGGCAGTTGTCCATTGTAACTCGGAAGAGCGTGCGCTACGTTGATTGGTCCGCCCGTCTGTCACCTGCGATCTCCGTTTTTGTATGGCACAATCGAAGACCGACACTTCCACGGCCAACAAGGGACGTACGCCCCTCATGCGGCAGTACTACGCGATCAAGGAACGCCATCCGAAGGCGATTCTGCTGTTCCGTATGGGCGACTTTTACGAGACCTTCGACGACGACGCCAAGACGGTGAGTCGCCTCCTCGGCATCACGCTCACCGAGCGCAACAACGGGGAGGCCGACGACGTGCCGATGGCGGGCTTTCCCCACCACGCCATCGACAGTCACCTGCCAAAGCTCATCCGCTCGGGCCTCCGCGTGGCGATCTGTGAGCAGACGGAGGACGCCGACGACTCGAGCGGCAAGGTGGTGGACCGCGACGTGGTGGAGGTCGTCACGCCCGGGGTCTCCTTTCACGACCAATTGTTGAATCCGAAGCAGTCCAACTTCCTAGCCGCCATCCACTTTGGCACCGGGCGGGACAAAGATCGAATCGGGTTCTCGTTCATCGATGCCACGACCGGCGAGTTTAGCGTGACGGAGGCCGGGATCGAACAGATTCAGGACCTCATCCAGACGGTTGCTCCCTCGGAAGTTATCATCGACAAGCGTCGAGCGGACCGTCTGCAACAGCACCTCCGTGATATTCCCTTCACGGTGACAGAGCAGGAGGACTGGGTCTTCAAGTACGATTTCGCCTACCAGACGCTGCTGGAGCACTTCGAGACGCACTCGCTGAAGGGCTTCGGCGTGGACGACATGGATC
>CAZTDC010000630.1:0-2019 GCA_964612165.1 uncultured Salinivenus sp. | reverse complement strand
AGGTGCTCCCGCATGTCGACGGTCTCGTGGTAGGGGCAGGCCGGGCAGTCGATGGACACCTCTCCACACCACTGCTCCCGGTCAATCCACGCTTGATGGCCGCATTCCGGGCACCGAATGTAGGCGGTCCTTTGTTCGTTTTTGGGGAAGAGATAGTCCCCGATTAAGGTCGGTACTTTTCGGCTCATTCGCTTTCGGTCTGTTGGTCGTTGGATGGGAGCTTCCGGATGTCCCCTTCGGGGCCGACGTGCTCGTAGAGCGTGGTGTCGCTTATGTCGAACTTGTCGGTGATCTCCCGCACCGTCAGGTCGTTTTCCTCCCGGTTGGCCATGAGGGTGGCGATCTGCTTGACCTCGCTGTCGTCGAGCTTCGAGGGACGCCCGCCCATGCGCCCCCGCTCGCGGGCGCTCTCCAGTCCCTCTCGGATGTTTTCATTTATGCGCTCCCGCTGGAACTGCCCCAGAGCACCGAACAAGTGAAACCAAAATCGGCCCTGCGGGGTGTCGAGATCGATGTCCTGTTTGAGCACCAGGAAGTCCGCTCCAATCTCATGGGTAATCCGCTCCCCACCCATGATTAGGTGTTTAAGGTCGCGGCCCATTCGCTTTACGCGAGTAATGACAAAGGTATCTCCCTCTCGGAGCGCATCAATAGCTTTCTGTAGTTCGGGCTTCTCTTTGGCGGCCCCGGAAATTTTCTCGGAGTAGATCCGGTCACATCCTGCTTCTTCAAGGTCGTCAATTTGTCGGTCCAGGTTTTGACTCTTGGTGGAGACCCGGGCGTATCCGATTTTCATGGAGCAAGTAGGCGGTTCAGTTATGGGGAGGCTTCGAGGTCATGCTGGCCATTGAGCGTCGAGAGCACGTCGAAGAGCCGGTCGGCGGCGGCCTCCTCGGCGTAGAGGGCCGCCTGCTCGTGAACGCTCACGGCTTCGAGCACGGCGTCACAAAAGGCAAGCTGCGGCTCATAAAGGTCCTCCTCGGTCTGAACGACCAAAAGCGTTACGCCCTGGATCTCTCTCTTCCAGATGAACGGCGGCCCTTCACGGGTGACGATCCACCCGTCCGGAAGGGCCGGGTCCTGCTCGCCCTCGGAAAGGTGCGGGAAGTTGGTAAGGTCTGCCATCGGCTCGTGTGATTATGCGAAAGCGAGAGAAAAAATGCCGTCAAAACGGCAGTTGCGGGTCGTCGGCGTGGTCCCGATAATCCTTTCGAAACCCAACGTCTTCGGTCTCCACAAACTGCCGACGAGCCCGCTCGTCCATGTCTTCAATTGCTTGGGTACAGGTGATCTTGTGGCCACGATCCTCTGTGAGAGCCCGGATCGACTGCTCCTCCTCTGGCGTCCGCGCGACGGCGTGCATTTGCTTTCCCCAGAAGCCGCCCATCCGGTAGCAAATGTGCTTCGGGTAGCTCACCGTCATTCCTGTGCTCATTGTGTCGGCTCCATGCGTTTGATTCGCTCGTCGGAATCGGTAGTCGATTCTCCGCGCTCGGGCATCTCTTCCAACCGTTCCGGAAGCGGTGAAAGGGGATGCCAATGGGTGACGCGGTGATACACGTCGTCCTCCTGCTCTTCGGGCCGGACGTGAACAAGCCAGTCGGTTTCGTTCGAAACGAACGCGCCGCTCCCAATGTGGCGTGCTTTCAGTATCCGACGCTCGCTTCCGAACGGGCCGTTGACGAAGGTGGTCGCAAGGATCACGTCTACGCCCTCGTCGGGAAGCTCCTCGGAGGCGACGCGCCACTGGGTCTCAAATGTAATCGGGGTATTCTCCTCACTCTTTTGGCTCATCGGTATCTCCGTTGTTGGTCCGTAGAATGCCGAACGGAAGCGCGCCGAACCGCGCTTCCTTGAGGGTATCCCCTCGGGTGAAGATCTCCTCCTCTCTGCCGATCCTCGTAAACGCAAGTCCCTCGGGAAGGTGGTCGTACCAGTGGACCGGAAAAAGCCAGAGCACTTTTCCGTCGTCGTAGGTGCGCCACCGCTGCATCCCGACCGCTTCGAGGTACTCGGGCG
>CAZTDC010000629.1:0-2020 GCA_964612165.1 uncultured Salinivenus sp. | reverse complement strand
GCGCAGCCTTGCGGAGGCTGAGGCCGGGGGTTCGAATCCTCCCGGGCAGGCCATTCGAAAGGGATTGAGCCTCTTTACCGCTTCTCGGTGCGTAGAGGGGCTTTTCTTGTTTGTAAGCGTGGGGCACGTGTTATGCCGAGACCGGAGCGTGGCCGAGCGCGTCCAGTTCGTCGTTCAGGAGATCGAGGCTGTCGGTCGTGTCGATACGCGTCTCCAGTTGGGTGAGAAGGTTCAGGAGGCCCACCAATGCTTTGTTCAAGAAGATAAAGTGTGGGGAGCCCACCACTTCCCGTACCGCCGATGCCTCCTCGAAGCAACCATGCAAGCGCTCGCGGAAGTCCGGGTCGCCGAAGTCAAATTCGCGCTGTCGGTACGGCTCCACCAGCAGCGAGCCGTAGCGGTCGAAGAACCGGCGGATCTCGTCTTGGGTTGATGTTGAGAGGCCGTCGTGGAGAATGTTGAGTTGATGCAGGAGCCGGTCGATCTCATCATCGTCGTTGGCCATGCGGGCCCGGTAGAGCCGGAGCATGTCGTCGCGGAAGGCCTGGGGAAAGGTCTTCACGCAGCCGAAGTCGATGACGCCCAGCTGCCCGTCGTCGCGGAAGAGGAAGTTGCCGGGGTGGGCGTCGGCGTGGAGGGTCCTGTGGTTGCTGGCAACTTGCTCGTGAAGAAAATCCCACAGCAGCTGGCCGAAGTGGTCGCGGGTCGACTGATCAGGATGTTCGTCCAAAAACGTGTCGAGGTGGCGGCCCTCGACGTAGGTCATCGTTAGCACCGTCTCGGTGGTGTATTCAGGGACCGGCTGGGGCGTCACGATGCCGTCGCGGGCATACTGCTCGGCGAAGAACGCAATATTGTCGGCCTCATTGAGGTAATCGGTTTCCTCCTCCAGACGAGCACGCACCTCCTCAAAGTGCTCGTCAATGTCGCCGCCCCGGACGAGGCGTTTGAAGAGCGTGCGAGCGACGGCAAGGTCCGACTGCACCGTCTCTCGAACGTTCGGGTACTGCACCTTCACGGCCACGTCCTGGCCGTTGTCCAGTCGGGCCCGGTGCACCTGCCCAATGGAAGCGGCGGCCATGGCCTCAAGGTCAAACGCGCCGAAGAGCAGGCTGGGGAAACGGCCAAGCGCGTCGTGAACCCGCTTCCGCACCAGGGCCTTGTTCATCGGCGGGACGTTGTACTGTGCCTCCGCCATCACCTCCATGAACTCGTCCGGCATCATGCCGGTGTCCATGCTCATCGACTGTGCCAGCTTGAGCGCCGTGCCGCGCAAATGGGTAAACTCGCGGAAGAGATCTTTGGCGTTCTGTGTATTGAGGGCGCGCTTCTGTTCCTCTGCGTCGCCGCCCGTGGCCCGATCGGCGAGGTACTTCGCGTAGTTCTTCCCCACCTGGAGTCCTGTTTTCGCGAAGATCTTGCTCCGCTCCAGCTTAGACGCGGGAAAATCATCGCTTGACGAGTCGTGCTCAGCCATCGAATGCTGCTGGATTGGAAAAAGGGGGCGTGCGTAGATCGTATTGCGTATTCCGCATCCAGGGACGTACTGTTTTGGAGATACGGAATACGCAGTATGCAGCAGGTTTCTGGAAGGTCAGTCGTCAGAAGGACCAGTTCCTTGAGGAAGGAGCCATCCCACCAGCGGCAGCCGCTGCAGGCCGAGCGCATCGTGTTGCACGACGTGCCAGGCCAGCTCGACACCGGTTGACACGCCGCGAAAGGTGACCAGTTCGGCGATAAATGCCACGAGCTTGTCAACGAGCGCCGTCGTTGCGGCCTGATCGTCGGTGTCGTCGTTGATCCAGTGGCGGATGACCGCGAATGTCACCTCCGTGAGTACTTCGTGTACCGGCCAGCTGCCCGTGACGAGCTGATTTGCGTAGGGCACCCGGTCGTCGGTGAAGAGGGTGCGAAGGGAGGCGCGCACCTCGGTCCGAAAGGCGGAATCATAGCGAATGCGGGTGTCGAAGGTGGCCTGGACAAAGGCACGCTGTTCCCCGAGTGTATCGAGCAGAATGTA
>CAZTDC010000628.1:0-2020 GCA_964612165.1 uncultured Salinivenus sp. | reverse complement strand
AAAAACCGTCCATACTGTATAATGATCCTCGGCACTTGGTATTATGAACCCCTCGGAAGGGACGCGAAAAGTTGCGCAACGTGGTCCAAAGGCCCTCAATCGTGTTCACATGTACCTCGCGAATGCCGTCCCCGTCGTCATCCCGTGCCCATTCCCCGTCTCCGTGACAGGCAGCCAGTCGGTCTCGTTCGACCTGTCTGTAGCCTTTCCATCCATCGGTGTAGACGGTTGCCTCCTCGAAGGTGTACCCGTGGACATGTGGGCACAGGCGTTCCCCGTCGGTGCGGCGGAGCACTCGCAGGCGGACCTGCCCGCTCTCCCGACCAACAGTGCCGACAACTGGGGGACGGTCGTTTTCATACGTTCCGTGCCCCTGCGCTTTGTTGGCTCTCCGGCGGGGAGGATCTTCCGGATCGGGGTGGAGCTCCCCTTTTTCCCCCGCATTTTGAAACATCTCGTCGGTCTCGGTCTGGTCGTCGGGTACCGACGACTCCGGTTGAAGAAGGGCAGCATTCGCCTGGAGCTGCTGGCGGATGTTGTGGACCGTCGTTCGGCTCAAATCGAGCTCTCGGGCCATCTGGGCGGTGCTTTTGCCCTGACAGGTTCCGCGTAGCAGCAAGACAACCTTCGCAGGCGGAAGGTGGCGCCCCTCGAAGACCGTTCCGCTGTAGAGGGTGTAGGTCTGGCGCACTCCTTGCGGCGCCAGACCTGGAGTTGGCTGGACTTGGCCCGGCGAAAGCGGTAGGCCTCCCGCCAGATGGCTTCACAGCGTGGACACTGTAGCCCATCGGGATGGAAGTGCTGGCGAAGCCAGATTCGGCTTCGATCGTGGTCGATAAGATCAACAAGAGGGAAGTCCATCTTGGCCTCTGGTTTCCGAACGAGGCAGGAACATTACACAGATTGGACTCGCTTCTCCATTGCACAGTTTCTGGACATGAGCCGAAGACTCAGAACAGGACTTACGCAAATTCTTACCAGCACGTCATCCCGCACAAGGGAAGCTGAGCTTGCCAGTCCGGGAATGACTGCTTGTTTTCGCGTAAGTCCTGAAAAAAGGAGGGGGCCGCTTCCGGGATTCAGACCAACGACTGCTCGGACCAAGTGGGGGACTCGTTTACTGCGTGGTTTCTACAGGAAATGGTATGAACGTCCTCGTCGGGTGTACAGAGACCCTCAATCCGGTCGTCCAGCGCCTCTGCCAGTCGCTTGCCGAGCACCCCGACGTGGAGCGTGCCGGGCGGGATCTTGAGGCGTTCTGGGAGGGGGAACCGGCGGTGGACGTGCTTCACCTGCACTGGCCCCGCGCCCTTTTTGAGCGCTGGCGCGACCCGACGCCGGAGGACCTCTCGGCGTTGGAGGATCGACTGGCAGAGTGGAAGCGGCGCGTGCCCATCGTCGTTACGGTTCATAACGTTCAGCCGCATTATCGGGAGGGGACGTCCATCTTTGCAGAGTTGTATCGAACGGTGTACCGGGCGGCCGACGGGTTCGTGCATATGGGCAACGTCTCACAGACGCTGCTCCACGAGGCGTACGATGTGGCGGGAACCCCGGAGATTGTCGCTCCGCACGGGCAGTACGACACCCTTCCCAATACCGTTGAACGGGAGCAGGCCCGGGCGGAACTGGGGATTGACGAGGACGTGTCTCTCGCGCTCGTGTTTGGACAGGTCCGAGACCCGGAGGAACTGCGCCTCATTCTCGCCGGGACGGCGGCGTGGGGCGAGGGGCAGACGCTCGTAGCGGGCCGTTTCGGGTGGCTCGACGGGAAGATCGTGCCGTACGTTGTTCGAGCGTATCATCGATTGAGAACGCTGTTTCGGCCCGTCCGCTACCGGTTCGGGCGGTTCGACGACGATTATCTCCAGTATTTTCTGAATGCCGCCGACGTTCTGCTCATTCCCCGAAAACACGTGCTCAACTCGGGAAACGTCGCGCTGGGCTTTACCTTCGGGCGCGTGGTGGTGGGGCCGGACGTGGGCGTGGTGGGTGAGGTGCTGCGCGAGACGGGCAATCC
>CAZTDC010000627.1:0-2028 GCA_964612165.1 uncultured Salinivenus sp. | reverse complement strand
CACGGCCATGACGCTACCCGAGTCAGTCAGGGGCGTCTGGAGAGGGGCGAATCCGGTCCATCCGACCCCTCTCCAGTCTGCCCAGACTCCAAACACTCTCTTAGATAGAAGCGGAGGGGGAGGGATTCGAACCCCCGGGGCCTCGCGGCCCGCCGGTTTTCAAGACCGGTGCAATCAACCAGGCTCTGCCACCCCTCCGGATGCTACGGTATCCGTCTTCTCAATTGTAAGTGGATACCCCTGCTCTCTTTCCGTCTGTCCGTGAAGCGGGAGAATGCGGACCACTCCCCGTTCACGCATCACCACATATCACGCATCACGTATCGAGTTACGCGGCAGCATCACTCGATCCGAACACACGCTTGCGAGCGCAGCGGTCACCTGAGAAAGAGCCGTACACTTTCACACGGGCTTTTCGGGACAGTTTCGCGGAGGGCTTGAATCTATGGTGGAGGCGCTGATCCTCCTCGGGACGTTGTCGAGCGGAGACCGACTGCCATCCGAGATTGCACCTCTCCACCGGAATGGCTAAACTTTTTATGTCTCGGAAGCGCTTCCATTCTTTTCGCGCTCTGCTTCGTAGGCCAGCCCGACGCCCCATGCCCCACGCGACGCAGCAGGCCGACGCCGGCGCCGAACCGGATACTGAGGCCCTCAATCCATTCCACCTGGCTCAGCGCCAATTCAATCAGGTGAGGCCCTACCTCCCGGACCTTGACCCGGGGCTCGCCGAGTTTCTGGTTCAGCCCCGTCGGGTCATCACTGTTGAGTTTCCGGTGCAGATGGAGGACGGATCGGTGGAGAACTTCGTGGGGTACCGGGTGCTACACAGCAAGGTGCGGGGGCCCGGCAAAGGCGGAATCCGCTACCATCCGGACGTGACAGCCGATGAAGTTCGGGCCCTCGCTTCCTGGATGACGTGGAAGACGGCTGTAATCGACGTGCCGTTCGGTGGAGCCAAGGGCGGTGTAATCTGCGACCCCCAGTCTCTCTCCAGGGTAGACCTCCGCCGCATTACGCGGCGCTACGTCTCCGACCTCGGCGACAACCTGGGTCCCCACACTGACGTGCCGGCCCCCGACGTCAACACGAACGCCGAGACGATGGCCTGGGTGTACGACACGTACGACATGATGCACCAGGGCGCGAACAATCTCCCTGTCGTCACCGGCAAGCCGGTAAACCTCGGCGGGTCGCGCGGACGGCGCGAGGCAACCGCTCGAGGCCTTCTCTTTGCTACGCAGACGGCCCTCCGTCGGGGCGTCGTGGACAGCCTCGACACCCTCGCGGACGCGACCGTAGCCATTCAGGGGTATGGCAACGCCGGCTCCATCACCGCGCGGCTGCTTGAAGAGGCCGGGGCCACGATCGTCGCCGTGAGTGACTCACAGGGCGGCGTGTACGATCCAGATGGCATCAACCCGGCGGCCGCCCGTGCCCACAAGCAGGAAACCGGCTCTGTCGTCGACCTCGACGGCACGGATCCAATCTCAAACGAGAACCTCCTCACGCTGCCCTGCGACGTACTCGTCCCGGCGGCCCTCGAAAACCAGATCCGCGCCGATAACGCCTCGGACATCCGCGCCCGTCTGGTGGTGGAGGCGGCCAACGGTCCCACGACCTCGGCCGCTGATCGGATCCTGTTCGAGCGCGGCATTCCGGTCCTCCCCGATATTCTGGCCAACGCCGGCGGGGTGACCGTAAGCTACTTCGAATGGGTCCAGAACATCGAAAACGAGCAGTGGGAGCTCGAGCGGGTTCGCCGTAAGCTCCGCCGGAAGATGGAACGCGCCACCGAGGCGGTCATCGACAAGCAGCAGGAGATTAACGGGACACTCGATGACGGGGCTTGGAAGGGGGCGGGGTCGCCCGGCGCCGATGCGCTCGACCCGGTGGATCTCCGGACAGCTGCCCTCATTCGAGCTGTTCGGCGCGTCGCTGATGTGGCACAGAAACGAGGCCTATGGCCATGAGGCGTGTTCACATCGTACGGGCGCACAGCTCTCCGTCGTCCGGGGAATGTATTTA
>CAZTDC010000626.1:0-2035 GCA_964612165.1 uncultured Salinivenus sp. | reverse complement strand
CGCCCCCGCCTCGGTAAGGGAGATTGCGGCCTCCGTCGCCGAGTCGCCGCCTCCAATGACGACCACGTCGTGTCCCTCGCAGCGGGTAGGGTCGTAGAGACGGTGATGCACGTGGTCCTTGTCCTCCCCCGGTACGTCCAGACTCCGAAAATTGCCACTGCGCCCGATCGCCACAATCACATTCTGGGCCTGAATGCGCTCCTCCTCATTCGTCACCACCTCCAGGCCGCTGGCTGTCTCGTCGATTCGATGAGCCTCCGCGTGTCGCACGGGAAGGTCGTGCGTCTGCTCCTCCAGTTCCTCCACCAGCTCCTCCTTCACCTTCGCGCTCACCTGAAGGTCCCCGGCGGGCGTCATGTCGTTGGGGTATGTGTAGATCGGCTTCCCCTTCTGAAAGTCCTTTATCGTCGCAAAACGCCGCCGGGCCTCCAACACCGTAAAGGAAAGTCCCTTCTTACGCGCTTCGCGCGCCGCCGCCATACCCGAAGCACCCGCCCCCAAAATAACCACGTCGTACGGCCCCTGTTCATCGTCGGGCTCAACCGACGGCTGCTCCCGCTCCACAAGGTCGCGCACGGCCTGAACACCCCCATCCACCGAAAACTTGAGGAGAGGCACGCCCGCCAGGTCTCCGACGACATACACTCCGTCCACGTTCGTCCGAAAGTCGTCATCCACCCGAGGTAGAATTTCGACCTCGCCGCCGGGCCACTGGAGGTGCAGCCAGTGCGCATAGCGCTTGAGAAGGGACAGCATGATGTTCAGCACAAATCATTCAGAATGGAAAGGCAGTACTTCGCTTCAGTTGGCCCTTCGGGACGGAACGTTACGCCCAGCCCGATCCTTTCAGCAGAGGCCCAACCGACGGTCCGCGTCGCGCCCGTTACCGCAGACTGTTTCCTCTGGCTCCCCCTCTTCTTTCGGCTTATGGTGTACGGCATCACAGGCAACCCAACGAAGCAAAAGCTCTGGTCCCCCGTCTCAAAGGTCGTCGACTGGTTCCAGGAACACGACCAGGACTTCTGGATCCACGAGCCCATCGCGGCCGGCCTACTCGAGCGCGACCTCATTCCCGCCGCCGTGGGACGCGAACATAGTGTCACCGATATCACCGAAGCTGGTGACCTCGTGCTCTCCTTCGGGGGCGACGGCACGCTTCTGCGCACCGCGCATCTGACCGGCCCCAACGACATCCCGCTGCTCGGCGTCAACATCGGCCGCCTCGGCTTCCTGGCCGACATTGACGTCGACCAGCTCTACGAGGCACTCGAAGCAGTCGTGGCCGGCAACTACACGGTCGAGGAGCGAATGGTCCTAGAGGCCCGGGTCGATGCCCATCATTTTGACACGGAATGGGCCGTCAATGAGTTCGTCGTGGACCGGAGCGGCGCCGCCGGCCTCATCAAGATCGAGGTCGAGGTGGACCACACCCCGCTCAACACCTACTGGGCCGACGGCCTCATCATGGCCACCCCCACCGGCTCTACCGCCTATTCCCTCTCCACTGGGGGTCCCATCATCGCGCCCGGGGTCGACGCCATGATCCTCACGCCCATCGCCCCCCACACTCTCACGGTGCGCCCCATCGTCCTGCCCGGCGACTCTACCATCACCTGCCGCGTGCTGGACGACGACCAGCCCTATGTATTCGCCGCCGACGGGCGGAGCACCTTGTTCGAAGAACACAACCGGGAGTTTACCATCGAACGCGCCCATCACACCGTAAACCTCGTGAAGCTGCCAAACCAACACTTTTTCCACACGCTGCGATCGAAACTGATGTGGGGCGTGCGCCGTTCGGATCAGTCGGAGTAGGTGGAGGGGACCCGGGCTGAATTTCACCTCCCGGTGAAGGGGGCGTAAAGCTCCGATGCGGTCATTGACACCCCCTGCTCCGGACGCTACATTCGATGATTGCGGACTCACAACTCCGCGGTAGCTGATTTCGCATCAGCGGGGGCCAGGTAGCTCAGGTGGTAGAGCAACGGCCTGAAAAGCCGTGTGTCGGCAGTTCGAATCTGCCCCTGGCCACTTT
>CAZTDC010000625.1:0-2037 GCA_964612165.1 uncultured Salinivenus sp. | reverse complement strand
CCGGCTACGTAATGGCGTACGTCCTGTTGGCCACGACGGGCTCGTACGGCACGCTCGCCCAAACGCTCGGCCTCGTACTGCCGCGCCTCAGCGGGTACGACGGCGCGCTCATCGCGCTCAGCCTCGTCACCTATCCGTACCTCTTTCTCAACCTGCGCACCTCCCTGCTCGGCGTCGATCCAGCGCTGGCCGAGTCGGCCCAGGCCCTCGGATACAGCCGGTGGAAGGTCTTTGCGAAGGTCATTCTGCCGCAGCTGCGGCCCGGGTTTTTGGCGGGGAGCCTGCTCGTGGGATTGCACGTGCTGGGCGACTTCGGGGTCGTGTCGCTCATGCGGTTCGAGACGTTCAGCTACGCGCTCTACCTGCAGTACGCGGCCTCCTACGACCGCATCTACGCGGCCTGCCTGGCCCTCATGCTGCTGGCCCTCACCGTGGCGGTCTTGTTCTTGGAGGCGCGCCTGCTCCGCGGGCTGTTGCTGCATCGCACGGGGACGGGCACGACCCGGCGAGCGGCGCCGCGGCGGCTGGGGGCGTGGCGCTGGGCCGGGTACGCGTTCGGGGGCGGCGTAGCGCTCGTGGCGGTGGGGCTTCCGGTGGCGACGGTGGGCTACTGGATGACGGACATCGTGGCCGGGGGGCTCCCCTGGGCAAGCCTCGCGAGCTCCCTGTGGGCCTCCGTCTCGGCCTCCGTGCCCGCCGCCCTCCTCGCGGCCGTGCTGGCGATGCCCGTCGCGTACCTCGGCGTGCGGCACCGGTCCGCGTGGACACAGGGCATCGAGCGCATTGCCTATCTCGGCTACGCCACGCCCCCGCTGGCCTTCGCGCTGGCCCTCATCGTGTTCACGCTCGGGGCCGTGCCGTTTGCCTACCAAACCCTCGGCCTGTTGGTGGTGGCCTACGCGCTGCACTTTGTGGCCGAGGCCATCGGCCCAATTCGGAGCGCCCTCTACCAGGCGCCGCCCAACCTGGAAGAGGCCGCACGCTCGCTGGGCCGCTCGCGCCTGGGGGCCTTCGTCAGCGTCACGCTGCCGATGATGCGTCGGGGGCTCCTCGTGAGCGTGGCGTTCGTCTTTCTGTCGGCGATGAAAGAGCTGCCGCTCACGTTTTTGCTGGCGCCCACGGGCTTCGAGACGCTGGCCCTCGACACCTGGAGCTACGCGGAGGAGGCCATGTTCGGCCGGGCCGCGCCCTACGCCCTCACCATCATGTTCTTTTCGGCCTGCTTCGTGGGACTGTTGCTGACGCGGGAGCGGGCGACTGCCGCTCGACGGAAGGAAGCTGGATAGGAGGACCTGCCCGTGTTTAACGAGCGTGGTGCGTGAAGCGTGATGCGTGCGACGGTCTACCGGTCAATCACGATTCACACTTTGCGTCGATCCGGAACGTGCGCCGACTGATTACGTGCCGCATTCGTCATGAGTGATCCGCTTCTCTCCGTTCAGCATTTGACGAAACGATTCGAGCCGGGCGCACCGCCGGTGGTGCACGACGTGTCGTTTGACGTGGAGGACGGGGAGATCTTTGCGATTCTTGGGCCGAGCGGCTGTGGCAAGACGACGACCCTCCGCTGTGTCTCCGGGTTCGAGCGGGCCACGGAGGGACAGGTCGTGATGCAGGGGCAGACCCTGTCGGGGCCCGGCGTGCACGTGCCGCCGGAGGAGCGAGGCGTGGGGATTGTCTTTCAGGACTATGCGCTCTTTCCGCACCTGTCGGTGCTTGAGAACGTAGCGTTCGGCCTGCAGGCGGGGACGCACGCCGAGCAGACCGATCGGGCCCGCGAGGCGCTCGACATGGTGGGGCTGAACAGCTTCGAGGACCGGCGGCCCCAGCACCTCTCGGGTGGACAGCAGCAGCGGGTGGCCCTGGCCCGCACCCTCGCTCCGGAGCCGGATCTCATTTTGCTCGACGAGCCGTTCTCCAACCTCGACGCCCTGCTGCGGCAGGAGACGCGACAGGAGGTGCGCCAGCTGCTCAAGGACAAGGGCATGAGCGCCGTCCTCGTGACGCACGATCAGGAGGAGGCGCTCTCCTTTGCCG
>CAZTDC010000624.1:0-2041 GCA_964612165.1 uncultured Salinivenus sp. | reverse complement strand
CCAGCGGGGTGGGGAAGACGGAGACGGCCCTCCGGCTGGCCGACCTGCTGTTTGGGGGCGAGCGCTTCCTGACGACGATCAACATGTCGGAGTATCAGGAGAAGCACACCGCGTCCCAGCTCAAAGGCTCGCCCCCGGGCTACGTGGGCTACGGCGAAGGCGGTGTGCTCACCGAGGCCGTGCGCCAGCAGCCCTACTCGGTTGTGCTGCTCGACGAGATCGAGAAGGCCCACCGCGAGGTCATGAACCTGTTCTACCAGGTCTTCGACAAGGGCTTTATGCGCGACGGGGAGGGGCGAGAGATCGACTTCAGCCACACGGTGATCATCATGACCTCCAACCTGGCCGCGGAGACAATTACGAAACTCGCGCGGGACACGGAGGAGCGCCCGTCCACCGACGAGGTGCGGGACGCGATCCACCCGACACTCGTGGATCACTTCCAGCCCGCCCTCCTGGGCCGGATGCAGGTCGTGCCGTACTACCCGCTCGGGACCTCGACGATGAAGGGCGTCACCGAAATCAAACTCGGCGAGGTCGCCGACCGGCTCGGGGAGGCCCACGATATCGACTTCACCTACGACCCGGAGGTCGTGGACCGCATCGCGGCGCGCTGTACGCGGGTCGACGCCGGGGCACGCAACATCGACTTCATCCTGAATCAGACGGTCCTCCCCGAGGCCGCGCAGGTCCTCATTCCGCGCATGACCGACGACGAGATGCCCTCCCGGCTCACCCTCGGATTCGACGACGAGGGCGGGTTCACGTACGCCCTCGAATAAGCCTCCACGCCCTGGGCGAGCGCCGATCGTCGCGCGATCCTGCTGTCTCATAGACCCCAACCCAAATGCCTACGATTGCTGAACGGGCCGCCAACGTCTCCCTCTACTCGTTCGAGCCAGCCCAGCTGGCGTCGGACACCTTCCAGGTGGTTCGGTTTGAGGGGACGGAAGGGATCTCCCAGCTTTTCAACTTCGAACTGCAACTCATTTCGGAGGATCCGGACATCGACTTTGCCAAGCTGGTCAACAAGCCGGCCACCTTTACCATGATGCGGGGCGACGACGAGGTCCCCGTCAACGGGATCGTGACCGACTTTTCCCTGCGGGGGCGGTCGGCCGATTCTGTGGCCTACCGGGCCACCCTGCGGCCTCGCCTGCACCGGCTCTCGCTTAACCATCAGAGCCGGATCTTTCAGGAGAAGAAGGTGGAGGACATCCTGCGGACCGTGCTGGAGGAGGACGGGCTGTCGTCGAGCGATTTCCGCTTTGCCCTGCAGGCGTCGTATTCTCCGCGGGAATACTGCGTGCAGTACCAGGAGACGGACCTGAACTTCATCCAGCGCCTGATGGAGTTCGAGGGCATGTACTATTTCTTCACCCACGAGGAGGGGCAGGACACGCTCGTGATCACCGACAAAAAGAGCGAGCACAAAAAAATTCCGGCGCCGTCCGCACTGCGGTTCCACGAAGGGGCCGGCGGGATGGTCGGCGAGGACGAGGAGACCGTCAAACAATTCGTCTGTGAGGAGCAGGTCGTCACCGGCACGGTCCAGTTGAAGGACTACAACTACCGCACGCCGGAGACGATGACGGTCGAGTCCCAGATGAATAGCGACATGCCGGGTGCCCGGTTCGAGTACGGCGAGCATTTCCGGGACACGGACCGGGGGGATCGGCTGGCCGAGGTGCGCAACGAGGAGATCGAGGCGCAGCGTCGGGTGATGACCGGCCGGAGCGATAGCCTCGGGCTGCGGAGCGGCCGTCTCTTCACCCTGGAGCGGCACTACCGGGAGGCCCTGAACGCCGACTACCTCCTCACGCAGATCGAGCACCGCGGCTCGCAGCGGACCGGGCTCGACGTGGACGCCTTCCGAACGCAGCGGGACGGGGACCCGGAGCCGGAGTACCGGAACCGCTTCACCTGCATTCCGGCGACCGTCCAGTACCGCCCGCCGCGCGAGACGCCGAAGCCGGAGGTGCCGGGCGTCCTTACGGCCACGATCGAGAGTGCCGGGGGCGACTACGCTTACATCGACGAG
>CAZTDC010000623.1:0-2042 GCA_964612165.1 uncultured Salinivenus sp. | reverse complement strand
CCGAAGCTCTAGAGTTTATAATTCGCCTTGAGGCGGCGGGTGGCCGAGAGCTCGGGACACGTGGTGGCCGTTGTCGGCGAGGACGATGGCAGCAAAGGCAATGGCGACAAAGGCAAAAGCGGCGGGGCGGCCTGCTGCTTGTGCAAGAACCGAGGGCGTTATCGACTGGTCTTCCGTCAAGGGCCCGATGGGCTAACGGGCCAGAGGGTCCGGCGACGCCTCTCGCCAACGAAGGGTTTGGGCTTGCCCGAAGCCTCTTCGCTTCGGCTCTTGAACCTTTTGGAGTTAGGCGCGGCCCGAGCGCCGGATGAGGGCGCTTGGTGAATCATTAGAAGGACCAAAGTGACAAGCATACCCGCAGAATTGGCTACGTGAGTCTGCTGGACCTGGGGGCCGCGTTTGCAGTGCTCATCATCGCGCCAGCAAGGTTCCCGGGAGCCAACTCCCAACACCAGAGCTGGTGGTCAGAAGGAATCGTCGGGGTTCACACGTCGGCGTTGAGGACGAAGAGAGGAGAAGGTCCGCGATCTGGCCGAGGAGAAAGGCACCTCGACGAACCAGCTCGCGACGGTGGCCGTCTCGCAGAAGGTCCCCCGGCTCGATGCGAAGGCCCAGTTTGCAGATCTTGGTGCGCTTGAGTGCTGGGAGGAGGCCGTCAAGAAGAGGACTTCGAGACTGACGAAATCATAAAAGGTCCCCTCGACCAGTCCGCTGATGAAGAGCCCTAGGCCGGCGACGAGAGACCAGCGCGCCCAAAAGACAGAGGCCCAAAAGACAGAGGTCCAAAAGACGGAGGCACAGTAGACAGAGGTCCAGTAGACAGGAAGGTAAGCCCCCGAATTTGCGACCCGGGTTCAGGAGGCCGAATCCCGGATGCGGCGGATCAGCGGCTATGAAGACCTGCCCGAACTGAAGAAGGCCTTGAAAGAAGCAACCTCGAACGATGATTGACACCTGAGGGGAAGAACCCCTTCTCTTCCTGTTTCAACTAAGTTTGCATTCTTGCCATAGGCGGTCCAGGAGGCCGGCCACGAGACCCACTCCGCCGCCGAGTAGCCAGCCCCAGACGTCCTGAAAGCGCCAGAGGTAGTAGTACGTTGTCAGTGCCAGAAGGAGACCTGCCAGAACTCTCATCCATCTGGGCCGGATAGCCAAGAGGGCAAAGCAGGCGATCATCATATGCATGCTCCACGGCACCCAGCCCAAAAACACTCGGGCAAACGCGAGTCCTGCAAGGAGGAGGCCCCAGATCGGCCGCTTCCAAAGAAGAAGCCCGAGAAAGAGGAGCGCCGGCAGATTGTAGGTTAAACCGGCGACGGAGAAGAGAAAGCCTTCAAACTCGGGCATTGAGAAGTCGATTCGTGTCGCCGAGTAATGGGATTCAGAGGCGCAGTCGGCGCGGCGAGGACTCGCGGGAGACTACCCATACAGTTCGACGAGGAGAGTAGCCAAAGCCGGCCCAAGGACCATTGCCAAAACACCGAGGGTCCATGCAAGAGAGGTCATGTTCCCGGTGGCTACGTCTCCGAGAACCTCTCCACCAATAAAGTAGGTACCCAATAGGATGAAGTAGAGAAGAGTGCTGATTGTTGCCGCGAGGATGGGGGTCATCGCCGTGTAGAAGGCCATGCCCCAATCATTGAAGATTCCCAGTCCAGCGTGTCCAACGCAAAACGGAAAGAGCACTGCGAAGGCGACGATGAGCCCAGTCGTCGAAAGCGGGTCTCCCGTGGCCACCATCTCAACAATGGAAATCAGCAGCGATAGCACGAAGATGTTTCCTGAGGCGTAAAGCGCCGTCACGACCGCTTCCATGGCGTTCAGGAGTCGCCCGTCGAACATGATCCGCATTGCCACGGCCATCAGAGCTACGGCGGCAACAGTTCCGTAGGCAATCAGGGTGAACTGATCCTCCACGTTGTTGAGGGCCACGCCCCACTCCTGCATTTCTTCGATTCCCGGAAGGGCCGTCATTCCGGCGATTCGTCGCATTAGAAACTGACCGAGCGCATAGAGCCCAGCGCAAAAGAGGACGTAAGAAA
>CAZTDC010000622.1:0-2046 GCA_964612165.1 uncultured Salinivenus sp. | reverse complement strand
GACCTGCTGGGATGGGGCCCGGCGTTTTTTGGTCTCGCCGCGCTGCTGGGCGGAATGCTCGGTGTGCTTCTGTACTCGATACACCGGAGCCCCTCGTTCCGACACGCACCGGCGTCTTCGTAGCTCTCCTTCCGATCCGCATTCCGGAACCGGCTCTTTGCATCATGGCTGGAAGTTAGACGTAAGGTAGGAACGGTTTCATTCTCGCCGTTCTCCAATTTGTCCCTCCAGCATGCCTCTCGACGCCGACCAATTTGACGCCCTCACCTTCGACTGTTACGGGACGCTCATCGACTGGGCAACCGGCATTTCGAACGCCCTGCAGCCGATCCTGAAAAACCACGACGTGGAGGTCGACGATGACGACCTCTTCCGCCTGTACGGCCGGTTTGAGAAGGACGCAGAGTCCGGCGCGTACGTAAAATACCGCGAGGTGCTACGTCGGGTGACGCGGCGGATCGGCGATCACTTTGGGTTTACTCCAACCAACGCCGAACTGGAGCGCTTCTCCGACTCGGTGGGCCGGTGGCCGCCCTTCGACGACACGAACGAGGCGCTGGGTCGGCTGAGCGAGCACTTCCGCCTCGCCGTCATCTCGAACGTCGACAGCGACCTCTACCACGACACGGCCCGCCACTTCACCGTCGACTTCGATGATGTTGTCACCGGGGAACAGGTGGGGACATACAAACCAGACCTGGCGCCCTTCGAAACGGCGTTTACGCGACTCGGCGTGGCGCCCAATCGGCTCCTGCACGTCGCCCAGAGCGTGTACCACGACGTCAATCCCGCCGGACGGATGGGCATTTCGTGCGTGTGGGTGCAGCGGTACGGGGAGCGCTTCGATCCCCCGACGCCCCAGACGGCGCCCGTCCGCACTGTACCCGACCTCTCGAGTCTCGCCGACGCCCTCCTCGACGAGTGACTCTGCGAACTCCGGCAGGGTCGAGGAATGCTCGATACAGACGTTCGCTATTGCGGATGTCCGACGGCCGGGCTCTGAATGCATTCTCACGTACTGGAGCGACACGGAAAGGACCCGTTACAACATCGACGAAATCGAGCAAATCAGTCGTGCAACTCCACTATGCCTGACGTTCTCATTCTTCAGCACGTCCGCCCCGAGCCGCCCGGTACCATCATCGAGGCCCTCGACGACCGCGAGGTCACCCACCGCACGGTCAAGCTCCATCGGGGCGATTCCGTGCCCGACACCCTCGACGCCGACGGCCTCGTGGTAATGGGCGGGCCGATGGGCGTCGGCGACATTGGCGACCCCCCGCATCTGTTGCGGGAACTTGATTTGATCGAAGACGCCCTGCGCGACGAACGGCCCGTCCTCGGCGTCTGCCTCGGCAGCCAGCTGATGGCCCACGTGCTCGGTGCCGACGTGCGACCCGCTTCGTCAAAAGAGATTGGATGGAGGGAGGTGACGCTGACCGACGCCGCTGACGACGATCCGTTATTTCGGGGCGTGGATGATCCGTTTACCGCGTTTCACTGGCACGGCGACGTGTTCACGCTCCCCGATGGGGCCGAACGCCTCGCCCGTACGGCCCAGACGGAGCATCAGGCCTTCCGCTACGGCAACAGCGCCTACGGCTTGCTCTTTCATCTAGAGGTGACCCCCAAAACAGTAGCGTGGATGACGAAGGCGTTCCAGGACGAACTCGTGGACGAAGGCCTCGATGGAGCGGCAATCCGCCAGGAAGCCATGCCTCACGAGTCCGTGCTTCGGGACACGGCCCGGACCGTTTTCGGACGATGGGCAGACCTGGTGACCGAATAGTCGCGTTTCCCACCGATAGCCTTTTCCCCACCACCTCCTCTGCAATGTCTGATGCTTCCGACTACGAACCCGTTGCCTGCGGCTTTTACGACAGACTGGGGCTTCGAATGATGAGAGGAACGCCTTCCCGTCTCGTCATCGAGGGCAAAAACGGACGTGAAACGAGGAAGGCCGTCATCGACGACCTCTACACCGAGGGGGACGCCGAGTACGTGCGTCTCAGCGGCGGACGCACGATTCGCCTCGACCGGATTGTG
>CAZTDC010000621.1:0-2046 GCA_964612165.1 uncultured Salinivenus sp. | reverse complement strand
CTTCGATCGTCCTGTGTACCGCATTGCCCGGGCGAACGATGAAATAAAGTATATGGTGCCCCACATAGGCCAACCGATCCCTTTCTTATTATGGCGACCATGGACTTATTATGGCGACCATGGACCGCCGCAAGACAATTTCCCAAGTTACATCTCGCGAGGTAGACCGGGTCACGCTCCTGGATGGATATCTTCACGCAAGTCAGAGAAAAGCCGTGTACGTCCCGTTCTTTATCCCCGCCATTCTGACCTATTCGCCAGACGACACAACTGGTACTGCGTACCCAACGCCCGATTATGGCCATCCCCTTCCGACGACGGAAGAGGAAGGCCGTCCGTCTCCAAAAATGAATGGCATGTCTACGATGCAAAACGGTGTCCTTTCCGTTCAGAAACCAACCCCGGCAACCGACAGCCTCATGTTTGACCTTTACAACGCGAGCGAGATGGAATACATGTACTCGATTCGACTGCCAAGCAATGGAAAAAGGGCACTATATGGATACGGGACAGGAACCGTCGCGGCTCTTCGCGACACTTCAGCAATCATTTATGAGATTAGCCTTCCCCGAAAGTAGATTCTCAAACGGATGAGGTCTCTTCTCAGGTACGCGGAGCCAACTGTTCACGTCACTCTGATAGCCGTGGCACTGTTGATTTCGTGGTCTTACTGGCAGTCTAAAGACGCAAGCTCGCCTAAGCCTAAACCCACCCCCTCAAGCGAGCTCGTGAGCATGGGCGACGACTACGGCCTGACGGCCAAAATCCAAGGAGACCGCTCCTTCGAACGAAGCTGGGTCGAGCCGGACGTGGAGAAAACTGCTACCCTCTCGGAAGGGGACGGGTATATGCTGTACAAGCCCGTGTTGGGGCGAATTTCGGAGCGCGGACAAGTTTACGTCTTTGATTTCGGGGATTACACGGTCAAGTCTTTTACCCAAGAAGGGGAGTACGCGGCCACCTACGGACGGGGAAAAGGACGAGGGCCGGGGGAGGTGATAATGATGAGCGACGTCGGGGTATGGAGAGATTCGCTCGTATACGTCATTGATCCCAGACAGCGGCGGGTCTCTTTTTTCCAGATCGACGGAGACTTCGTCCGAAGCGAATCGTACAGCGTTCCTATCGCTCGGCTCGCCTGGGGAAACAGCTCGACGAAATACGTCGTGACGGGCCCCCAACCGGGAGCTCCCCTCCTGATTATCGAGTCACCGGAGCGCCGAGAACCCATCTCCCAACTCTCCTCCCAACCCATCCTCCCGATTGCCCTGGACGGGCATCTCCACACGTATCACGGGAAAGCCGTCTACGTCCCGTCCTACCTCCCCGTCATCTTGACGTTCTCACCAGACGACACCACCGGGGTTGCCCTCCCGACCCCCGACTACGGCCTCCCGCGCCCCAAAGCCGAGAGGGACGGCAGATCGGTCAGCGCTCCCTCGTGGAGGTTCAACCAGATGAGCACCCTCTCCAAGGGAGTGCTGTCGGTGGGTCGAGAAAACTCGAAGGCCGGCAATCTGCTGTTTGATCTGTACGACCTTCAGAAGATGAAGTACATGCGGTCAGTCCGCTTCCCCATCCAACGGAAAAACTCTCGCTTCGCCCTCTGGTCCCTCTACGCCCACGGGCTGGAGGTTGTCGCGTCGGTTCAGGGCGCCACTGTGGAAATCTATGAGGTCCACACTCCGACGAAGTAGTCTTTCCAGACGGATGGCCCGTCTCCTCGACTTCCTAGAATTTGTCGTCCACGCCGACTTGGGCCGGGTCTTCGACTTAATGCGACAGCCCGGCACGTCAGTGGTTCTCGCCGCCGTCATCGATTCTTCCAGGCCTCGGCGTTCCAGAATGAGTCCTTGCACTCCTCAAACGTTGACGTCGCCAAGGTGTCCCTTCCTTCCCAGGGTCGATGTCATCGCGACAGGTATAGGTCCTTCATTTCGTAGGGCTGCTCGAACTGCTCGGCGTCCAGCGAATCCACGAACGCAATCGATTCGCCGGTCGACTTCATCTCCGGCCCCAGTTCCTTCGGCACCTCCGGGAACTTGT
>CAZTDC010000620.1:0-2047 GCA_964612165.1 uncultured Salinivenus sp. | reverse complement strand
AGACGAGTACGGTCTACGTACTACCTGGCGGAGGAGACAGGGGACAGCTTAGCGCGGGTGGACGAGCAGGTAATAGAGCAGGTTGTCGGTAAAGGCGGGGCTGGCCGTCATCTCGACGTGGGTTTCGAACAGGAAGGTCACCCGCGACCAGTCGATGGGAGACCGGAGCGTAGGGCTCCACGAGCCCCCAACGCGCTCGTCCATGAGGGCACTGCTGCGCAGGACCGTTCCGTCGCCCGGTGCCTTGCCGAGTGCAGAGAGGTCGCCTGTTCGCCGGTTGACGGCCATGCGATTCAGGGTTGGCTCGGCGTCTCCGGCGATGAGCATCAGATCGAGGCCCTCGGGGCGGGTCGCGGGCGTGTCGAGGGCAGCGGTAAACTGGCGAGCGCGATCGAGCGACTTTCGGAGATGGTCGTCCGCGATGCGCCGTCGCGCCGCCGGGTCGCTAACGTTGGGAAGAAGCTGCTGGAGCACATGATCCTGGTCCGGATCGGCGAGGCCCCACTCCATGCGTTTCCAGAAGGAGGGTGCGTAGAGCGAGTCAATCGCCACGCTCGTGTCGGCGGCCGTCCGGAGCGCGCCGTGCCGTCCGCGGGGCATCACCTGATAGAGGGCCGGCATCGTGCCCAGGACGGCGGGCGGATAGGTCGGGGCAAATTGTCCGAAGTCGCGGCCCTCGACCAGGTATTTGAGCGAGTAGATGGACCCGGCGTTGGGCGTACCCACGAGCACGGCCCGGTCCACGTACTCGGCACCGGCCCACGTAAGTTCAGGGCGCGATCCGTCCGCCGGAAGATCGGCCGTTCCGTACCGCAGGTAGTAGCGGGTCACGAGACCGCCCATCGAGTGGGCGATGATGTCGAACTCCACGTCGTAGTCCTCGACCCCGAAGCGCTTCTCGTACTCTCGCTGCACGTAGGCACGTTTTTCCTGAATAAACTCGTGGAGCCGCTGAGCATTCTCGGCGTTGTCCCGCCGCCAGTCGTACGGAAACTGAAAGCAGGTGAAGTGGTCGGGGCCGTAGTCCACCTCCCCGAGCGCCCCGCTTTCGTCGCGGTAGCCGCCAATGCCGAGAGAGCGAAGGATGTCGATGTAGGCGTCGAGCGCGATTGGGAGGCCCAGCACGCGCGCCTGGACTTCTTCGAGGGCCCCATCGGGCTGAACCGAGTCTCGCAGGGCCGAGAGCGGGGCGTCCTCTCGCATCGGAAGGCCGACGAGGCGGGCGCCCCTTGGGGTGCGAGGGTCGGCGTACTCCCCCGTGAAGGCGCCCCAAACCGTCGTATCGGAGGGCGTGTGTCGGAGCTTCGACCCAATAAGGCCGGGAATCAGAATGACCGGATTCCGCTCTATTCCGTGGTACTGGGCTGCTCGATCATAGAGGGTGGACAGGTCGGCAGCCTCTTCGCTCGACGAACACCCCAGCGTTCCGAACAGCAGCAGGCTGAGTGCGATCAAGCCCCCGATCGTCGGTGCGCGGAAGGCCGTGAAGCAGAACCGGACGCGCGGATAGGACATTGGGACGGAGAGGATTCGTGTGGGAACGTGATGGCTTGGCCCGTTGAGGGGGCTACGTGGATTGAGACCGGAAAACGTTTCCCACCGTTCTGACTTGGATGTGTCAGTGCAGTCCGGCCTCGACGAGCAGCAGGCCGGCCGTGATCGTGAACAGGCACCCGAGGAAAATTTCCATGACGCGGTCCGGCACCCGCTTGGCCACCTCCGGCCCCAGCTGCGCGCCAATGACGACACCGGGGACCGTGAAGAGCAGCAGGTTGCCCATCGTGGTGAGGCCGGTGAGGCCGCCCTGTGCTACCTGATAGACGTGACCCAGCGACGCGATGAGGGCCGTGATGGCGACCACGAAGACGCTCGTGGCCACCGATACGCTGCTGGGCACGCGGCAGCGCTGGAGCAGAAAATACCCGTTCAGCTCCCCAAGACCGGAGGACACCATGCCCACAAAGAGCCCGCCGATGCCGGAGATAAGCCGGCCCTCCGTGGTGTTGCACACCGTGTAGCAGATCTCCTCGTCCTCCGCCGTCACGAG
>CAZTDC010000619.1:0-2047 GCA_964612165.1 uncultured Salinivenus sp. | reverse complement strand
GATCCAATCACGCGACCGGTGAAGGTAGAGGCGTTAAGACCGTGGTCGGCGTGCAGTACGAGGCACACGTCGAACGTGCGCTCGGCGGCCTCGCCCGGTTCCTCCCCGTTGAGCATATACAGGAAGTTGTGGGCCATCGAGCCGTGGTCGAGGGGAGCGACCGGATCGAGCCCCTTCCGCAGGCGATCAAAGGAGGCAATGATGGTCGGGATCTGGGAGAGGATGCGGACGGCCTTCCGTCGGTTGGCGGCTTCCTCCATAACGTTGGCCTCATCGTCGTACTGGCCAAGGGCGGAGACCGCCGTCTGGAGGACGGCCATCGGGTGAGAGTCGTCGGGCACGTTGCGTAAGTAGTCGATGACGGGAGCTGGAAGAGCGCGTTCGCTACGGAGCTCTTGTTGCAGCCCGTCAAGTTCGTCCTGCGTCGGCAGCTCGCCGTTGGCAAGCAGATACACGACCTCCTCGAAGCAGGCCTTCTCGGCGAGGTCGTTAATGTCGTATCCTCGGTAGATGAGCTCTCCTTTCTGGCCGTCGATGTCGGACAGCTCGGATTCAAGTGCAATCACGCCTTCGAGCCCGCGCGCTTTGATCGGCGCGTCCTCTGTCGTCAGCTCTTTTACGTCTTGGTCAGCCATGGTGTCGGTCCGTTGAATGTCGGAACTGAGTGTAGAAGATGGGTGTCCGCTCGGTGTGAGCGGCGATATCAGGGAGCGGCACGTCGGAAACGACCACGTGCCCTAGCCCTCCATGATCCCCGAATGGATCGCACGTGAGCGCTTCCAAAAAACCGAAGACGGAGCAAACGATCCACCGGGGCGTCCCCCACATTCGGGCTTCCGTCCTTGCCAATAGCTTCGCGCTGGCATGGGTTTCTTGAAGAAGGGGGGGACAATAACATACGAAATGAGAGCACCAGACTTGCACGAATTTTCGGTGGACGCCGCTTTGTCCGCTTGGGATTTCCAGAGGCAACTGCGTGTACTTGAAGTGCGTTCGTTACAGGTGCTCCGGCCAACCATCATCGTGCAACCGACCGACCGGACGACAAGCAGTGTTCCGGCATGAATAGGGGAGGGAGGCTTGGAGCGATAACGTTCGTTTCTTATACCAGTGGGATCATTTCTGCCCGTTTGCCAATATCCTACGTGACCTTGTTTACACGCGAAGTCCCTCTTCGCGTGCGTCGGGATGCCGTTTTCGACGACGCTCGGGGTTGTTGAGAAGGATGGTTGGGTTCAGTTTTTCCGTCCGCTCAACCGTGGAGGAGGCAAAGAGCCCGGCCGGAAGGGCTTTTCCGGCTGTCGGGATCGATCGCTCTGCACAGCAGACGCGCGGTTCCGCCTTCTTCCGCGCCCGATACAGAACCGACATCGTTTGTCGGCATCCCTCTTTCACATTCGAACCCGATACTCACGAGTCATCCCGTGCCTGAGTGGCACTGGCAGCGTCACAGGAGCACGCTGGGGCTTCGCACAGCGGAGCCGTGATCCAGCGTGCGCCTGCCCAGCCGTTCCGTTTTCGACGAAGAGACGGAAGGCGGTCCGCTTCTCTTTTCCAATTGTGGCTAAAGTTTTGGTACGTCCTTCGGACCGTTTTAGGCCGACCGGTGCTTGCTCGGGTACGCCCCGACCCTACCCAATATGTCTAAAGAAATTGTCGTAAACGTTGGCGAGAGCCAAACTCGAATCGCCATCGTCGAAGATGGCAAGCTCGTTGAACTCTACATTGAGGACGCCGAGAACAAGCGCACCATCGGCAACCTCTGCCTGGGACGGATCCGGAAGGTGATGCCCAGCATTCAGGCGGCCTTCGTCGACATCGGGCAGGAGCAGGATGCATTTCTCCACTTTTCGGATCTCTCCGACAACCTGCCCTACCTGCTCGACTTTCTCGACCTGAACGAGCCGAAGGTGGAGAAAATCGACGTGCCCCCCGGGGAGAAGGACTGGGACAGGCGCCCGTCCGACATCCTCAACCGCGGCCAGGAGATTCTCGTCCAGATTACGATGGAGCCGATTTCGAACAAAGGGAGCCGCATCTCCACCGA
>CAZTDC010000618.1:0-2047 GCA_964612165.1 uncultured Salinivenus sp. | reverse complement strand
CCGTAGAGCTCCGACGTAGAGGCCTGGTAGAAGCGGGTCTTGTCCTCTAAGTCTAGGATCCGGATCGCCTCCAGGAGGCGAAGCGCGCCGACCGCGTCGACGTCGGCGGTGTACTCTGGAGAGTCGAAGCTCACCTGGACATGGCTCTGCGCCGCGAGGTTGTAGATCTCGTCCGGCTGGGTTTCCTGCACGATGCGGATCAGGTTCGATGAATCCGTGAGGTCCCCGTAATGCAAAAACAGCCGGACATCGTCCTTGTGCGGGTCCTCGTAGAGGTGGTCGATGCGGCCCGTGTTAAACTGGCTCGCACGCCGCTTAATGCCGTGCACCTCGTAGCCCTTCTCCAACAGGAGCTCGGCGAGGTAGGAGCCGTCCTGGCCGGTAATGCCGGTAATTAGCGCCACCGGCACCTCCCCGCGGGCTCCGGGCCGATCCTCCGGAATTTTGCTCGTGATCTCTTTGTCAGGCGGCATTCTTTGCGTGGAACGTGGAACGGAAAACGTGGAACGTGACGCGTAGAACGTTGGACGTGTAACGCGGAGCGTAATCCGTACGGCGGCGAACGGGATCTGCTACTCCGCAACGTATTCTGTGGGAAGTTCCCGGACGTGATCGGGACCGTCGCGCTGCTCTAGGTGCCGGATCAGGTGGTAAAGCTGACGCGACACTTTATCGGCGAGGTCGTTGATCTGAGAAAATGCCTCGTCACTTAGGTAGTCCTGATCGTGTGCGATCACGAGTTGTGAACGGACTTCCCCCGCAGAGGCTTTCGCCCGTCCGAGAAAATCGATGAAGCGGGGCCGCGTCCGACTCTCAAATCCCTCGCTGATATTCGACATGACGCTAATTGCTGCGCGTCGGATCTGATCTTTCAGTGCCCAGTCATCCGCGAACGATTTCCGCTTTGTCAGTGCATACACTTCGTTCGTGAGGGACCGAGCCGTCTGCCACGCCCGAAGGTCCTCAAACCGTTCTGCCATGATCGATGGCGTACAACGTGGAACGTAGAACGTTGAACGCAGAACGTTTTACGTTTTACGTTCAACGTTCAACGCAATGTGTTCGCGAAACCACTTGTACGTTTTTCGAATGCCTTCCCGCAAAGGGGTATCCGCACTCCAGCCTAACGCGTCGAGTCGGCTCGTGTCGACCAGCTTCCGCGGGGTCCCGTCCGGCTTCGACCGGTCGTGCTCGACGGGCCCGTCGTGGCCGACCACGTCTTGAATCAAGCTCATCAGCTCGTTAATTGAGAGGTCCTCCCCAACGCCTACGTTCAGCATCCCATCTGGCGCTACGTCCCGGATTTTCCCCTCCGGCGTCTCCAACACAAAGCGCACTGCGCCCGCTAGATCGTCGACGTAGAGAAACTCCCGCTTCGGTTCGCCCGATCCCCAGAGCGTCACCGGCGCGTCGCTTCCGTCCGGCGCGGCGCCCGTCGCCTCGTGGGCCTTCCGCAGCAGGGCCGGCAGCACGTGGGCCGTCTCCAGGTCGAAGTCGTCGCCCGGCCCGTAGAGGTTCGTCGGCATGAGGGTCAGCATGTCGTCCCCGTGCTGCTGGTGCATCGCTTCGCAGAGCTTATGCCCGGCGATCTTGGCGACGGCGTACCACTGGTTCGTTGGCTCCAACGGGCCGGTGAGAAGCGAATCTTCCGGCATCGGCTGGGGGGCGTGCTTCGGGTAGATGCACGTGGAGCCGAGGAAAACGAGACGGTCCACTCCGGTCTCGTGGGCAGCCTGGATCACCGACTGCTCGATCGCGAGGTTGTCCCCGATAAAGGCGGCCGGGTACCGGTCGTTGGCCAAAATGCCGCCGACCCGTGCCGCCGCGAGGACCACGAAATCCGGCTGCTCTTCTTCGAAAAACGCCTGCGTTGCATGGGGGTCACGCAGGTCGAGCTCCTCGGAGGTGCGGCCGACCAGATTCTCGTAGCCGGCCGCCTCCAGATGAGACCAGATGGCCCGGCCCACCATGCCGCGGTGCCCGGCGACGTAGATTTTGGCCTCTGGGTTCGTCAGGTGCATCTCGGTTGGACGATGTGGAACATGAA
>CAZTDC010000617.1:0-2051 GCA_964612165.1 uncultured Salinivenus sp. | reverse complement strand
TGAATCTGAAATCCAAAGAACCAGCCCTTGGCCGACCGACCAAAATAGGCGCCCTCTTCGCTAAGAAGCCTCACCCGGCCGTGCCGAACAGGCTCACAGAGCGGAATCGGAAACGAATCGACCACGTAGAGCCTCTTTAAGTTTGTGGCCACTACCTTCAAGGCCGCAGCTCGGACCAACCGGCCAATCAGATCGGTCAGCTTGTTCAGCCGACGGATCCACTGCTTGTAATCGGGACGTTCCGGAAACGCATTCGGCGCGTTTTGGGAGACAAGCTGGTAGGTTCGTTTCAATGTGTCGGTCCGGAAGTAACCTTGCATTAATGCAATTGTGATCACCTCAGCGTCGGTGAACGTGGGATCATCGTTGTTCGATTGTCGCCAATCGGCCAACTCAGGGTGATTCTGGAGATAGTCGTCGACGAAGATATAGCATTCGACAAGTCGGTGTTGTAGATTGTCCATGGTCGTCGGAGCCGGTCGGTGATGGATAAAGCGGTCAACTTCATCCTACGCACCGAGCGCTTCGACGGCCAATTTTTTTCAACCCGCGACTGGCGTTTACTCATTCACGTAGCAGAAACGTCGGACGGAAAGCATCTCGTCAAGAGAAACTCCTCGCAGGAAGAGGGAATGAGTATTTCGGCACTCGAAGAGGAGTTGATCGAGGAGGAAGGGATTGGGGTAAGAAGCCCATCCCACGCAATTCTCGAATATCGATTTAAGTTCGACGGAACGAATAAATTTCAGGAGTCGATAAGGACAATAAAGTACATCTACCGTTCGGGTGCGAGCGAAGAGGACGTCTCGTTGTTGTATCTCAATGGTCAAGACGATTGGGTGCAGAACGTGCTCTACGAGATGGGGACGCCCACCTCCGAAAACTTGGACGCCGAAATTCTTTTCCGAAGACAGCTCCTGTTTACAAAAGTCTCTGAGGAGTCCGGAGCGCAGTTAATCGAAATTGGCAACCGGACCGTTCGGGAAGGGTTCGAGCAGAAAAAGAAAGAGTTTGTCGAGAGAGTGTATGAGCTGACGTACGACTTTTTGGTGGAATAAAATGTCCGTGTCCCGCGTCGGGTGCGGATGGAGAGGTTGACAATGGCGGAGTAGCATCACTGTCTGCAGGGTATACGGTTTTTCGGGCAAAGAGAGGCTCCTGGCGGGCGCGGCTTCCGTCAGGGGCGTTCTTTCTCTTCCCTATTGCCGACGCTCCTCTTTGCTCTATAGGACAATTCGTATCCCGAATCCGACATTCTGCGGCGTTTGGGCAACATCAGACCTCCGTTAGCTATTCCGCAGACTAGCGATTCCGAAGTCGAGACGCCCGGACCTGTCGTTTGACGTCGTGCGAGCGGTGTCGTGGTCCGGGCTATCGAATCCAACATTCTTTGTACCAATTCTACTTGAAACTATGCATGCCCTTTCGCTTCGAGCACTTTTTCGCGCCGTTCTGCTTTCTGCTCTCCTCACCGTCGGGTTCTCGGTTGTCGGTTGTGATAGCGGTGGGTCGTCGAACGGGGAACCAGCCTGGACGGGCGACTGGGAGGTCGTCTCAGGAACCGATTTCGATACCAGTCAGGGCCGTTACTTCTTTTCCATTACGGAGGAACAGGTGGAATTCATCTCTAAGAGGGACGGCCAGCCCGATTGTTTTTCCGATACAGATGAGATCACGAACATCGATGGCAACGTGATCACATCTAAGGACAGTGACGGAAGCACCGAAGAGGTACGATTGGAAGTGTCAGACAACGGCCAAACCCTGGAGGTGACGACGCTGGATGAGGAAGATGAGGTCACCGCTGAGGCTGTGAGCGAGGACCCGAGAGACATTCTGAATTGTCAGAACTAGAGGCTGAATTCCTGATTTGGTCTACGCGCCCGTTTCGGTTCGCCGGAGCGGGCGTTTTCGATTCGCCCGGTGCGACCTCCGATCGTGTGGACATTATTCCGGCTTGCCTAACCAGTTCGACAGTTCACGAACCGATTCATACTTATACTGCACTTCAATCATCAGGCATGAAGGCGAGCACGTTCTCGGGCGGTCGT
>CAZTDC010000616.1:0-2057 GCA_964612165.1 uncultured Salinivenus sp. | reverse complement strand
CGATCCGGCTGGAGAAGTTATCGACCGACGAGTTGACCAGGGTCACAACGAGGACTTCTTGCTGGGCCTCCAGGCCTGCCTCGGCGACGAGACGAGCCGCAAGCCGGGTCAAGGTCCAGGTCTTCCCGCTGCCGGGGACGGCCGCCACGCCCATCGTGCCGCCCTCGTACCCGATTACCTCTTGTTGCTGGGGACGGGGCTCGTCTGCCATCGATAGGGAGGAAGTAGGTCGCGAAAAGGAAAAGTAGTAGGGGCGGGCGCGGGGAGAGGGGCTACTGCCGGGCGCGCCCAAAAAGCTGCTGGAAGGCTTTGAGGAGGTAGCCCTGCTCGCGCTGGCCGTTTCGACCGCGACCAGCGATCCCCAGGTGCACCTGGCCGGTGCAGCGCCGCGTCAGGCCGTCGGTAATGCGCGAGAGCATGTCCAGGCCCGCGCCCGTCTCGTCGGCGTCGGTCCACTCTTTGCCTGTTTCCCACGACCGGCTAAGCACGTAGGGGTGCGTGAGGGGTTGCCGAATCCGGCTGTGCCAGCCCGTGCTCCCCACGTCGAGCCAGAATTGGTGGCGGGCCCGCCGGTTCTGCACAAGAAACGTGTGGGCGGGTGTCAGCAGCACCCCTTCATCGGTGCCCTCGGCCCAGTCCTGGACGTACTGGGCGGCGGCGACGCCCTTGCGAACCGTCCGGAGGTAGAGGCGTCCGATGGGCGTGTCACCGCCTAAGTGGGCCTTCTCGATCACCTGTCGGAATTTGCGGGCCGACTCGACGAGCCGGTCCGCCCGCGCGGCGGCCCCCAAGTCGTCGTGGAAGCCAAATCCGTCCTGGGACAGGACTTCCCCAAAGATCCGGCTCAGAAAGTGATCGAGGGGCTGCGCGTCTCCCCCCACGTACTGCTTGATCCACCGCTGAATCTCGTCGTACTGCTCCCCAAGCCGGTAGGTGACCCGGTCTTGGGTTTCCGAAGCGACCGCCGAAAAGGGCCGAAGCCTCGGGCGCCCCTCCTCATCCGTCTCATAAACCGCTCGGGCCAGGAGGTGGGCCCGAATCGGATCCAGGTCTTCGATTGAGAACGAGAAGGCCTGCGCCAGGTCCCCGGTAGACAATTGCACGCGCCACGACGGGTGGCCGATGGCAGAAAATGCGAGAAGCGCCTTGACCGCAGGCTCCTTGCTCAAAGGCCGGGACGGGCGGCGAAGCGAAAAGGGCACCTCCAGCCGGGTGAGCAAATTGGATAGCTCGTGCCGGAGCGTATCCGACAGGAAGGGGGCAAGGACGACGATGTCTTCCGGCTCAGTTCCGTTTCCGATGAGCGACTTGACTCGGCGACCGGTCGCTTCGAGCATTTCCGGGTAGGTCTCCTCGTAGATCACGCCGATTTGCTGGCGTAGCTGTCGGATTTCGCCGGGGGAGTCGAGATTCCCTTTGTGTGGCTGGAGCGCACGGGATAGCTGCTCGCCGAGACCGGAGATCCTGGCCTGTCCGTTTGAGGCGGAGACGCCGTCCTCTTCGGCTGTCTCCCCGGCCTCTGCCTCTTCGGCCTCTGCCACCCCGTCCTCCAGGCGGATGTGATGCTCGCAGCAGCCTTTGAGGCGCCTCGCGGACTGGGGGTCCGCGCCCAGAAACTTCCGGTATCCTCCGCCTTCGTCGTAGATCACGAGGGCGGAGTCCATCTCTGGAATCCACTCCAGGAGGATGTCATGTGTCGTGGGGACGCCCTCCTCGATGTTATCGGCGATGAGGTGGCGGTAGGTGCCCTTGAGGTAGTTTCGGCAGGTCTCGTTGGGCCAGAGGTGCTCGCGGAAGACCTGGAGCTGGAGCCCGAAGCCCAAGAGGTTGTTCTGGCGGCACATCTGGAGGTACCGATCCGCCGCCCGCTGCGCGTCGTCGAAGACGGTTTCCCGCTCGTCGCTCCCGATCCAGGCGCCCTTGAGGCGGCCCGAGATTTCCGAGGGGGGAAAGCCCACCAGGGCCGACTTGTTGATGTTGTCGATGAGTTGGCTATAGAGCCTGCTTTCGGCAATCGAGAGGCCCGCGAACGCGCCCTCTTCCCGCAGCGGATCGGT
>CAZTDC010000615.1:0-2061 GCA_964612165.1 uncultured Salinivenus sp. | reverse complement strand
CGGCGGGGCGAACCGCCGACGGGCCAATCGGCTGAGAACGACGGGGAAACCTCCTGACTATTCCCGGACGCGAGACTGGCGCGAGCCGGTGCGTTCGTCGCTGGCAGTCGTCTCTTCCTCGGGCAGGTCGAGCGTCTCTTCCGTCGCGGCCTGCAACTCTTGGTCCAATTCCTCCAAATCGTCGTCGAGGTAGTCGGAGGGGGAGGAAAATACATCCTCGATCTCGTGGATGGACTGCTGCGTCTCTTCGACCTCTTCAAGCAGCGCGTCGAGCTGCATCGTGACCTCGCTCGGGTCCTGTAGGGTCCACGACTGCTCGTGAATGTACTTCACCACGTCCTCGATGGTGCCGAGCTGGGCGCCGATGATCTCCAGGTTCTCACTCGCCTTCCGAAACCGCGCCAGCCGCTTCTCCAGCACGTTGAGCCGCCGCTGCTTCACGGCCCGGACCCGCTCGGAGTCGTCGGTCATGTCCTCCTTCAGCTCGTCGATCGACTGCTGAATGCTGTCTTCCGTGCTGTTGTCGGCCAGGTCGCGATACCGTTCACGCTGATGCAGCAGTTCGAGGTAGGACTGGAGTAAGCCGTCAATCTTTGTGAGGTGACTGTCTAGAATACCCTGGGAGGCATAGCTGAGCTGCTGATAGTTGGCTCGGATCTCGTCCTTGAGCTCGCGCAGCTTGTAGTAGCGGCGCTGGCTGCGACGATGGAGCTGGCGGTAGATCTCGCCCTGCGCCGGGGACTTGTGACGCTCGGCCCGCTTTTGGGACCGGATGTGGCGCTGGAACCGGGGGTGGCTGGGCATAACGCCCAGATATGTGAGCTCCAGCCCTGTGCCAATCACGAGAATCAACTCAAAGAGCCAGCCGGGTGCCAGCCCTGAGAGGCCTGCGCCGGCCGCAACGGTCGCCATGACCATCAAGAACACCAGATTCCAGGTGTTCAGGAAGGCCTCTTTTCTATAGTTAATGTCGTCGTTCATCGGCGTTGGACGTACTGGAAATAGCCATCGTCAGGGCATCATGGGACAGGGTCCTCATTGCCTTCTGCACGCGCTACGCAGACTCGTCGTCGGATCGGGGCGAGCGCATGCGTCCGATCGTCTTTTCTGGCCCGTCCGGAGACGACTCCGAGGACTCTCCGTGTGATTCTGCCTCCGAAGACGTCGATCCCGCTGCCCGCTTTGATCGAGACGAGACCGAATCTGCGGCCGCCTTGTACTGCCGAACCAGCGACTCGGCTCGCTCGTCGCGGAGCGCCTCTTCGTCGTCATGGAGGTCGTCCAGGGCATCGCTCTCGTCGAGCGCTACCTCCAACTGGGCCTCGTTGCGGGCCACCTTCGACTGTAGCGTGTCAACGAGCGACTCGGTTTCTTGAAGCAGGCGCTGCGCCCCGTGCTTCATTTTCTGTAAGATGCCCTCGGCCCGACTTCGCTTCTTCAGGGCCTCAAGCGTCCGGCGCATCTGCTTCTTCTCACGCAGGTGCTTTTTCTCGGCCTCCTTTAAGCGCTCGAATTCCTCGTCGGTCATGGCGAATTCGGAATTTGGAGTTCGGAGTGTAGAGCGTGAATGCGCGGGAACGCCAAAACCACTCCGCTCCCCCTTCCGCTTTCGTCACTCGGACTTTGTGCGCTGCTTGCCAATCGTCTTGGACGGCTCTTCGACCTCCTCCTCTTCTTCGGGCACATCGATGGTCTCTTCTTCCTCAGCGTCCGACGCCCCCGCTTCTCCTTCCATCTCCATCTTGAACTGGTTCACGACCTCTTCGGCCCGGAGATCTTCGGCGTCCTCCTCAATCTGGAGCGCCTCGCTGTCGACCGAGTCGAGCGCCAGCTCCATGCGGGCCTCGTTCTTCGCGGTCTGCTCGTTGAGACGGTTGACCATCTCGTCGTGCGTCTGGTCGAGGCCGGACACTTCAAACTGCTCCATCGTGTCGGCAATCTCGGCCTGCCACTGCGCCCGCTCGTGTTGCCGCAACGCGTCCTTGGCCTCCTGAATCTTCTTCTCCTTCTCGCGCATGAAGGCCTTCTTCACCTTCAGCGCCTTCTCGTAGGCCCGCTCGG
>CAZTDC010000614.1:0-2063 GCA_964612165.1 uncultured Salinivenus sp. | reverse complement strand
CATCGCCGGCAAGGGCATGGCCCTGCCCGGCAGCATGCGCAGCGCCCTGGAGCTGTCCGTCGCTGTGGCGCGCCATCGCCGTCAGAAAACGGAGACCCCTGAGGCATAAAATCTGGAGCGACGAGAAACAGTCTCGGTTTCTCTGCGAACGTTGTACCCCGTTTCCACTTCGACTCCGCCCGCTTCGACGTCCCCGTCCCTTCGGGCACGGATGAGACGTTGCCTGCCCCGACTGCTCGGTGCCATGTGTGCAGAGCCCTACAGCGTGCTTGCCGCGGGGTACGACCTCGTGATGGACCATGTCGACTACGACCAGTGGGCGGCCTTTCTGTTTGAGCTGCTGCGCCGCCACGGCTCGGATGTCGACACGGTGGTCGAACTCGGCGGCGGGACCGGCTCCCTCGCGCGGCGGCTGCAGCCCCTCGGCAACTACCGCTACCTGCTTACCGACGGGTCGGCGGCTATGCTGGCTCGGGCGCACAAGAAGCTCGGTGCCGACTCGCCGATCCGCTGCGAGCAAGCAGACTTTACGTCGGTCACGCTGGCCGACCTCGATCTCGCTGCGCCGGCCGACGCCGTGATCCTCGTCTACGACGGGCTGAACTACCTGCTTGACGAGTCGGAGGTGTCTGCGCTCTTTCGCTGCGTGCATGATCTCCTTCGCCCTGGAGGAATCGCCGTCGTCGATCAGAGCACCCCGGCCAACTCCAGAGAGCGCGGCGACGGCTTCGTGGATGAGGGAGCGCGGGGCGACTTCTCCTACGTGCGCGAAAGCACGTACGACCCGGACACGCGTCGCCACGAGACGATCTTTTCCCTTACCGTCGACGGGCGACAGCGAACGGAGCGACACGTCCAACGGGCGTATGCGATCGACGAGATCCGCACCCTCCTCGACCGGTCGCCGCTGGCGGTGGAGGCCGCCTACGACGAATTCACGACCGATCCGGCCCATGAGAGCAGCTACCGCGTACACTGGGTGCTTCGCCGCCCCGATTCCTGAGCGCCATCTTTTCCGCAATCCTCCGAGCAGAACCGAAGCCTGGAACGGGGCCGCGCCGGTCCATCATTCCCAATTTGACCCTTCCCCCTTCGTCCGAGATCTTGTGCAAAACGCAGCCGCTGAGGGCAGCTTCGACGCCGTGAATATGGGGCCCCAGACCTACCGTCCCCATTCCAGCCGGTGGTCCCCGAACATCGTGAGCCGGATTCCACAATGCGGGGTGGTGCCTACGCAACCCCGCCCGGCACGGCCGATCGCATGGACATAGAGACACACGCATGATCGATTTAAACGACGTTTCGGTCTCCTTCCACCTGCCCAACGGCCGGCACCGCACCGTGCTGGAGGACGTGTCCTTTCATCTCGGCCGGTCGGAGATGGCGTATCTTGTGGGGCCCACCGGCAGTGGGAAGAGCACGATCCTGCGCCTGCTCTACATGGACCTGTTTCCGGATTCGGGCGTCGCCCAAATTGGCGATTATCGGTCCGACCTCATCAACGAGGACGACATTCCGTATCTGCGCCGCTCCATCGGGGTCGTCTTCCAGGACTTCCAGCTACTGCCGGACCGCAGTGCGTACGAGAACGTGGCCTTCGCGCTCTACGCCACCGGCAAGAAGCAGTCCCAGGTCAAGAGCAAGGTCCTCAAGTCCCTCGCCCGGGTTGGGCTCAGCCACAAGCGCAACAGCTACCCACACGAGCTATCGGGGGGCGAGCAGCAGCGCGTCGTCATTGCGCGAGCCATCGCCAACGACCCGTGGGTCCTGCTGGCCGACGAGCCAACCGGCAACCTCGACCCCGTCGTGGCCGACGAAATTCAGGAGCTCCTCGTGAGTCTCCACAAGCAGGGCATGACCCTTCTCACGGCCACGCACGACTACCGCCTCGTCAAGTCCTACCCGGCTCAAACCTACGCACTGATGAACGGACAGGTCGTCGAGATCGACCCGGAAACGCTGTAACCCGGTGTTGCGCTTGACCGGCTCCCTTAGACCAAGCGCGTGCGCTTGTTGAGGTACGCCATGAGGGCCGTGTCGTAGGCCTCGTTCGTGTCGAGCTC
>CAZTDC010000613.1:0-2065 GCA_964612165.1 uncultured Salinivenus sp. | reverse complement strand
AGGTGGCCGTACAGGCCGTCCAGGTCGGCGCGGAGGTGGGCGCGGCGCTCCTCGTTCCACATGAACGGCGGGTGCGGAAATGGCTCGTCAGCCTGGTCGGAGCGTTCGACCCACTCGGGCGGTTCGGCGCCGCTGTGGCCACCATCGGTGGCCTGTACGTTGTCCTGCCACTGCGCCTCGATGGCGGACTGGAGGGCCTCGCCGGACTCACTCCACACGTCGTCGGCGAAGGCCGCGAGGTCCCATGCCGTGTAGGTCAGTTCTAACACGCGGGGGACGATGTATTCGAGTAGCTTCGGCGTGTATCGCTCGGGTGAGTGGACAGGGAGTTGCTTAAGAAAAAAGAATGAGAGATATGTGGTATCTGCTTTATTTCGGACCCCGTAATCAAATACGAATGAGTTCAGATTTGAAAGAAGACATGCCTCCTTCCGTCTACCCCACTCTGTTAAGATGAGAGGCCCGTTGTGATGGATTGCGCAATACGGAAGTTGGGCAGCGATAAAAGTTCGCTCGTTGGTTGGCGCAGTCACCGCCTTATAGGCCATGAACCCCGAATCCAGATCACGGTCACCGTACTGATGTTGGAGGACATCCTCATCAATCCAGTACTGAGGAAACGCAATTCGGTAGGGATCAACTGCTTCCTCTTGGGAGAAGGGTTCCGGTTGCCCCTTCCTTTGCACGTTTTCCTTCTCGGTAATTACATCAGCGACATTGGCATTGAACGCTGAAAACATCTTTCCTTCGTACAGCGGCAAATACGTCTCCTCGCCCCGCACGAACCGATTCCCCTGCAGCGCAAACCCCTTCGCCTCCAACTCCTCCTGCGAGTGAAAGAGGTCGCTGTCGTTTGACATGTCAAATAGCCTTGTGAAGGAGATACCCCATGGATTCTCCTCCTCCGCCTCGTTAATAAGTACGGGCGCCGCCTCATAGAGTCGCTTCGTCAGCTCCGCGTCCCGTTTCGAACGAAAGGTTGGGCAGGTCCCGGTATTTGGGTTCATTGTATACAGCTCTTCGCGAGTGAGCGTGAAGTGCCGGTCCTCCTCCGAGAGCTGTTCCGGCTGAGTCAGGAAAAAGGCAAAGTCAACCTCCCGCTCCGGCGCACCCTGCCCTGTCAGCGTTAAAACACAAAACTTCTGGCTACGATGGACACCGTGGAAGAGCTCCTCGCTGTTCTCGAAGTCAAAGAGGCTGACGAGCTCCCGGTTGTCGACAATCGCGTTGAAGTAGTCCTGCGTGTAGTAGTCCGTGGCGATGCCGCTGGGAACGATGACGCCGACACGCCCCTCGCCATCCACCACCTGCCGCACGAGTCCAGCGAAGATCTGGTAGGTGTTGATGTCGCCATGTGCCGACAGGTCGTAGCGCCCGCTTTCCCGCAGGTAGGTGCTCAGCGCCTCGCTGAAGTGCTCGGCCCGCTGGTACTCGTCGTAGAGCGGATCGCCGGTCTCCTTGAGCGCCTCGATCATATCCTTTCGCTTCGACGCCGTCTGCGCCCCGGCAATTTCCGGCGCTTTCGTGGCGAAAAACTCCTTCTGCTGTAGTTTAATTCGCTCCCACGGCGGGTTGCCGAGCACCACGTCGAACCCGCCCTCCGCGTCCGGGCTTCCGTTCGTCTGCGCCCCGCCGAAGACCTCCGGAAACTCCAGGTGCCAGTGGAAGAAGTTGTAGTCGTCGGCCATCGCTCCGATGCGCTCGCGCTGCTCGGCGGGAATCGCGCCGGGCCCCTCCCGCTGCAGGCGAAAGAGCTCGCCGTAGGTGGGCGCCCAGTCGGTCCCCTCCGGCATCGGCCAGAAGAAGGCGGCGGTGTAGGTGTCCGCCTCCAGCTTCGCCTTCCGGAGCTCGGGATCATCCAGGTACTCGGCGTAGGCTTCCCGGGCCTTCTGGGGCTTCTCCTGGGCCACCTGCTCGAAGTCCCCAGCCTCGTAGGCCACCCGGGGCTCGGTGGTCGTGGCGCTCGCAAACGCGCCCATCTGCACGCCCTGGCCTTCCTTGCTCTCCTTCCGCTCCTGCCGGTTTTGCTTGCGGAAGGCCTTCGCCAGCTCGCGGTCGTCGCCGG
>CAZTDC010000612.1:0-2068 GCA_964612165.1 uncultured Salinivenus sp. | reverse complement strand
CAAGACGGGTCCTGAATGGGGCCGGGAAGTTCGGAAACAGCGTCAATCCGGTCAGGTTAGCCCAATCCACTCTCCATTCTTCCCAGACTCAAGACCCTCTTTCGGGCTTACGTAGCGCTCCGTAGCCGCACCTGACTCTATCCGTTTTCGCAAACGTATTCGTTAATCCGCGATGCGACTTCTGTCGGTACTTCTTCTTGTCTTCGGTGTCGCTGTCACGGCCTGTTCGGCGCAGGAAGACGAGCCGGATTCGCCCGACGAGGCCCATGCCGACGTGACGGGGGTCGAGGTGAGCGGGGAGCCGGGCGACTACACCTTTTCTGTGACGGTCGAGAGTCCCGACACGGGTTGTGAGCAGTACGCCGACTGGTGGGAGGTCGTGTCCGCAGACGGGACGGAGCTGGTTTACCGTCGGATTCTCGCCCATTCGCACGTTGACGAACAGCCTTTTACCCGCAGCGGCGGACCGGTGGCCATTGCGGCCGACTCGACCGTGGTCGTGCGGGCACACATGAACAACACCGGCTACGGGGGACAGGTCCTGCGCGGCACCGTTGCCGATGGGTTCAGCGAGACCGACCTGCCAGAGGAGTTTGGGGCGGAGATCGACGAGGCGTCTCCCGACTGCGGATTCTAAGTAAAGCGAGGAATGTGTCGTTCCCTTTTCGGCCCGAGTAGAGCGTCCGACTAACGTCGTGACCTGAAGAGTGTGGTGAAAAAGACTGGACAGACTGGGAAGAGCTTGGGACAACTCCCTTCCCACTTCCCGGACTCTCCAGACGAACATTCTTTTTCTGACCTCCTTCGGAAGCCGTTTTCTGGGGACGGGGGCCTCCGTTTTGCCATTGGATCGACCACAGCTCATGTCCGAGTCACTCGTCCCACCCGACCAGCGTGACGCAGTTGCCCATCGCTTTGACGTGCTCGGTGAGCCCGTGCGCCTGGAGCTGCTGAATGCCTTGCACGTGGAGGGGGAGATGTCGGTCGGCGAACTCGTGGAGGCCACGGGGCACCGCCAGGCCAACGTGAGCAAGCACCTCGGCCGGATGGCGGAGGAGGGCCTGCTTGCCCGCACCCGGGAGGGGGTGCACGTCTACTACGCCATCGACGACCCGACCCTCTCGGCGCTCTGCCTGTTGGTGTCGACGCAATTGGAAGAAGAAGGCTCGGATTGAGTACGCTGTCGTCGTCAGCGTACCGATCGTCGATCACCATCAGTTGGTGGTCATCGAGGCAGAGGACCCCACGGGAGACGAAGCAGTCTCGGCGAACCGTGGGAGGGCCACAGTGACGGTTGTACCCTCCCCCTTCATGCTGTCAACGTGGAGGTCCCCGCCCATCAGGTCGACGAGCCGGTTGGTGATGGTAAGGCCGAGCCCGATGCCCTCGTAGTTGCGCGTCGTTCCGTCCGACTCCTGCTCGAACGCGTCGAAAATGCGCTGCAACGCTGCGTCGTCGATTCCGATGCCGGTGTCGGCGACCGCAAGCTCCACGGCGTCGGGGGCCGGGTCCAGCGAGACGGTCACGCATCCCTCCTGGGTGAACTTGATTGCGTTGGTGAGCAGGTTGGTGAGGACCCGGTCAAAGGCCGTCTCATCCATGACGGCCTCAACGGAATCGTCCGGCAGGTCGAGCGCGAGGTCCAGGTCGTGAGCTTGCACCTGCGGACGAAGCAGGTCGACCGTTTCGTGCACCTGTTCGGTGAGGTCGGTGCGCTCGGGCGTCAGGGTTACCTCGTCGCTCTCCAGGCGGGCAAGGTCGAGCACAGAGGTAAGCGTCTGCTTCAGGCGCATGCCGCTGCGCTGGATGAGGGAGGCCATCTCGCTCTTGCGCCCTGTGACCTCATCCCCAAGGACGTCGGCAAAACCGATGATGGAGGTGAGCGGCGTACGGATCTCGTGGCTCATGTTGGCGAGGAAGGCCGTCTTGAGTCGGTTCATTTCCTCGGCTCGCTCCTTGGCCTCCACCAGCTTTTGCTCGTATTCCTTACGCTCGGTCAGGTCCACGCCGTAGGAAAAGACGCGCACGGTCTCTCCGCTCTCGTCCGTGACGGGGTGGGCCACCCGCA
>CAZTDC010000611.1:0-2068 GCA_964612165.1 uncultured Salinivenus sp. | reverse complement strand
CAGCGCTGGAGTGACGGTAGAGGAGGATTTTCGGAGCAGTTTTCAAAAGTGATAGATGGCCAGCCCATGGAAGAGAGTTGTTATCCCCTGGAAAGCGTTTGGGCGTCTGGGCGTTTGGGCGTATGTTTATGGTGCACTTCGACGCCCACACGCACAAACGCCCGCACGCAAATGGTTACAGCAATCGTTCTTCTCGACACCGAGCGCGGCAAGGTCAACGAGGTGGCCGACGCCCTCGCAGCACTCGACGGCATCAGCGAAGTCCATTCCGTGGCCGGCCGGGTCGACCTCGTCGCCATGCTCCGCGTCGCTGAAAACGAAGAATTGGCCGACCTGGTGACGAACGAAATTCGGCAGGTGGAGGGCATCACGGACACCGAGACGCTCATCGGCTTCCGGGTCCACTCCAGTCATGACCTGGAGAAGATGTTCTCCATCGGCATGGACTAATTTGGGAATGGGCGAATGGGGGAGAGGGCGCGTGGGAGAGAAAAGTATTGTCGCTTCCCCTCTTCCCGCTTCCCTTCTACCTCATCCCTCTCTTACCCATTTCCCACGAAGAAGACGGCGTTGGCGAAGAGGACCTGGCCGTTGTACCAGAAGCCCCGGAAGAGGGGGTTGTCCACGAAGTAGGTGACCTGTCCGTCGCCGAGCGACTGGGTGCCGAAGAGAAAGGTATCGTCGACCTTCTGCTGTGCCTCGTCCCCCATGAAGCCGCTCACCGGTGTGGGCGTCGTGAGGGCGCCCACCGTCTGTCCCTCCGTGAGATAGCCGAACGCGTCGTCGTTGCGCTTGAGCGTGAAGTAGGGCAACTCCAGGCCGAAGGCGAGCGGGTGGGAGTCGTCGAGCCGCACGCGGTGGATGCTGCCCGGTGTGGCCCCCGCGAGCTGTTCGCGAGGCGCCGTGGCGTAGGGGGAAAAGCTCGTCGCGCCCGCCGTGTCCGATTGGGCCGTCTCCGTTTGCGCAAGGGCGTAGGGCGCACGGGCAGCCAGCGCGTCGTTGGCGTTGCCCATGGCGATGAGCCGCCCGCCCTGTCGCACCCAGTCGGTAAGGGCGTCCCCACGCGCGTCCGTGAGCCAGTCGCCGTACTGGCCGTCCGGCAGCACGAGCACGTCCACGTCGTTGAGCATGTCCGCCTCGAAGTCGTCGGCCGGAAGCAGCGTCACGGGATACTCGATCTGCCGGTCGAAGAAGTGCCACACCTCCCCGAGGCGAGACGGGGTCGTCGGGGGACCCGAGAGGGTTGCCACGTGCGGAGCCTCGACGAACCCGAAGTTGTCGGAGCCAAAGTCCGGACCCCGCTCAGTGAAGCCGGTGGACGCGGCGTGGAGGAACTGGTCGTGGGCCCGGGCCAGGCGCTGCACCGTCGCGTCGAACCGGGCGGTCCGGTTTGTATTCCCGGCGCGGGTGACGACGAGCGCGCCCGGCTCGTAGGAGCGGCCGTCCACGGTGAACGACTCCGTGGCGAACCGAAAGCGAACACCGTCGTCGAGCAGGGCCGCCGCAAACCGGGCGTCGGCCCGGCTGGTCCAGGGCGTCACGTAGGCGTACGGCGTCTCCGCATCACCGACCGTCGACGGCGTCGAGACTGGCATCGTGTCGGTGTCCGGCGCGAGGCGTTCTGTGAGGGCGTAGGCCTCTAGGCCGTAGGCGTAGGGGAGCCCCCAGGCGGTGATGTCGTACGTCAGGGAGTCCACGATCGTCGTGTTGGGCTCCAGGAGCACCTTCGCGAGACGCCCCTTGGGCTGTGCCAGGTTCACGAGGAGATCCCCCCGCCGAACGCGGGTCCGCTCGGTGGTATCGCGGTGGTAGGAGTATCCCTGCACGCGACGCGTCTCCGTCGCGTAGCCGTAGCGGATGCGCTGGCGGTCGAGGTGATCGGTGAGGGCGGCGAGCCGATCCCCCTGCGCATCCCGCTGCACGACGTATGTCCGGTACTCGCCGGGCGGATTCGTCCGGGCCGACGCGTGGTAGCCGGCAAACTTCCGGACCACCCGCTCGTGGTGCTCGGCTGTCACCTCCACGGTGGAAAGGCCGGTGGTGTGGTGGTGGCGGAGGCGCTCGGTCA
>CAZTDC010000610.1:0-2076 GCA_964612165.1 uncultured Salinivenus sp. | reverse complement strand
CCACGGCGGCCCTCCCCGCGGCGATGGTCGTGGAGACGGTGGGCACCTACGTCAATCAGGACGGCCGCGCTCAGCGCGTGCGCCCCGCGAAGGAGGTTCAGGGGGTCAATCGCACGCTCATGATGGAGATGGGCTCAAGCCGCGAGGACGAGCACGGCACGCCCTTCGACCGCTGGCACAACGACGAGAACAAAATCAACTGCAAGCCCAGCTGGGAGATTCTCCCGGAGGTTGCGCAGCGGTTTGGCGAAGAGATGGACTATCCGAAGGGGCCGGGGCAGATCATGGACGAGGTGCAGTCCACGATCCCGGCCTTCGAGGGCGCTACCTACGACGCGATGGGCCTGAAGGGGGTTGCGCTTGAGGACGTGGCAGCGGGGGAGGCAGTATGATTCGCCTTCACTCCGTGCAATTGCTCAACCAAACTTCCGCTATTGAGAAAACCACCCTTGCTGAGAAGCTGCGAAGGAAAGGTTGGAGGATTGAAGTTTGCGGGCGAGGCTAATGGTAACGAGGATCTCAATAAGACCGACGTGAATCAGTTCGACTAGGAAACCGCGGCTTCCAGCGCCTGAACAGCCTCGTCTGGAGAGGTCTCCATCGAGACCGCAGCGAGTACCAATTCAACGGTCCGAGTTCCTGCTCCAAGTTCTGCTCGATGCGCGAGCCGGCCACGCTCGGCAAGTGATTCCCAGGTTGATTGGTGGCACGGGTAGAGAAGACACGTCGTGACGCGCGATACGTCGGCGAGATTCGCGTAGGCGAGGACTTGAAGCAGGTCTGCTCGGTGTTGCTCACGAAGAGACTGATTGGTTTGAGACCAGTCCTCTACGTTCAGCTCCTCCCAGTGCGATTTGTATTTCGCATCGAGGATGATCGTCTGCTCTCCCCGCTCGATTACGAAATCCGGGCGGAGCGATGATTGGGAGCCGAGATAGGGTGGATTCCAAGAAAGCGGAACGACGGTCTCGTGCTCGCGCCCTGTCTGGAGAAGGCCTCCTTGAAGCTCGCAGTACCGCTCGGCCACTGTCTCGACCCAAGCTTCAAAGAAGGCATCCATCGGAAGCCGCCACGGAAGCCCCGACAACTCGCCGAGCCCAGCAAGGCCGCGCTCCTCTACGGTCCACTCAATCGCCTCAAGACCGCGTTCGAAAGCCTTCCGCTGAAGTGGACGATGGCTCCGCATCCGTCGCAGAGCAGTGGCGTCTGGAGACACGGACGGAGCATCCTGAACTTTCCGAAGGAGCCGTTGGCACGTCTCGATGAGTCGAAGGACCATCGTGCCGGCTCCACGCTCCCGTTCCAGGGATCGACGTTGCTTCCGAAGCGTGGTCTTGATGGCACCGCGTAAAAACGAATCGTCCTGTAACTCGGAGTATCGACACGGCACGTCAAGAAACTGGCCGCGTGCAATCCGACCTTCAATGTACCGTCCCCATCGAATGCGCCCGCGCGGACGCCGACGATCTTTCTCGGTGGTTTGGAACTCGCGGGTAAGGTTGTCAAGCAGATGGTCGAGGCGACGGAGGACCGTGCTGGCCAGTACCCACGGAGGCACGCGGCGGTCCGACTGTGGAAGCGGCGGAAGGTTCAGTAGATCAGGCGTCCGTCGCCAACCGGTGTGTAGAAGGGCGCGGCCCACTCCTTGCCACCCGAATCGCGGACGAATAAGCAATCCGTAGTCAACCTGTCCAGTGGTGGGAGAGACGAGAGGAAGAGCCCCAGTCGTGCGACCTGTTTCGAACGTGAGGCGGACTGAGTCCCCGTAGTAGGTCACGTCCCCTTGCACGTCAAAGTCTTGGAGAAGACCCGCATTCTGATCGAGGAATTGCTTGGCGAGTTGTCCAATTCTGGAGTCCTGTCCCCAGGTGCTCGACGCGTCGATGAGAAAGGAGGCAGGAACGCGCGTCCGGTTCGTGTCCTCCACCTCAATAACGTTGCTGGGCTCCGAATCGGGCACGGATCGTGGAGGTGGTGTCGAGACGATGGGAGAGCAGCTTCGGGATTACAAGCTCTCGATGGATTGCACGTACGATTGGATCTCCCCCTCGAAGCCGGCGACGTATCCGCGGGACA
>CAZTDC010000609.1:0-2079 GCA_964612165.1 uncultured Salinivenus sp. | reverse complement strand
TGATCCTGGACGGCTGGGCCGGCTGGCACTACACCCTCCAGCGCACCTACGCCGAGGTCCTGCTCGCCCTCGCCCGCGTGGATGCCCAGCTGCGATCAGACGTCGAATCGGAGTCGGGAGCCACGTACCGCGATCCGGAGTGAAACCATTTTGCATTCAGGTCGTGGCATCCCGTCCACGTCCACCGTGAACAGGCAGGTCCGACAGGTTCCATGCCGACGATCACCGTTCGCGATGTCCCCGACCACGTTCACCGGCTTCTGAAACGCCGGGCCGAAGACAATCGCCGGAGTTTAAATCAGGAAGTGCTTCGGGTCCTGGAAGGGGCGGTTTCGGCGTCGGCCGAGTCCGACCGGCAAGCCGCCCGGCAGGCCTGCAAGGCAGAGCAGGATCGGACGCCCCCCTGGTCGATCGAGTCCGATGAGATGAAACGTGCAATGCGGGAGGGACTGGCGTGATCATTGTCGATGCTATGATTCTGGCCTACGCCCTCATTCGTGTCCCCGATCAGACCCCGGCCGTAAACCGACTTCTGGATGTCGATTTTTCGTGGGGAGCCCCTCCGCTCTGGCGAAGCGAACTTCGAAATGTCCTGCTCCAGTATGTGCGGGCCATCGACGGTGACCGTTCGGGATCCGAGTTAACGCTGAATGACGCCGGTCGGAAGATGCAGATCGCCGAAACACTGATCGGAGCCCGGACCTTCCCTGTCGATTCGGCCTCTGTGCTAGGGACAGCCGACACGACGGGCCTTTCGGCCTACGATAGCGAGTACGTGGTGCTGGCGCACGAACTGGACGTCCCCCTGGTCACGACGGACAAAGAGATCCTTCGGGCCGTTCCGCACGTGGCGGCACATCCGGAGGACGTAGAACGCCCCTGAGCCAGTAGTATGAGAGGGCTTGCTCACTGCAAACGCACGCGTCCTCCCGTCCCGGCGTTGACGGTCGACGGACGTGTGGGAAAAAGATCGTCTCGAGAATATAGCACCTTCCCTCTGCGTCGCCCGACCTAGCAGGCTTTTGCAAATAGATCTATCTTCACTCTCTTTCAACTATGGTGGATAAATTTGCGCACGTACAGCAAACGGGGGCAATTCTTTCGACGTAGACCCGCGTTTACCTCTAACGAGTCGTCCGGGTAGGGGCATAAACACCAATGCGCAACAGGTTGCTAGATCCACCATCTGATTCCGCGATCGTTCGCACGCTGCTGTCCGCCGTCCGTCGACCGCGGTCGACATCCATCTCGTTTGGGAGGCCTCCCGCCGGGGAGGACGGATTTTCGCGTCACAACACAACTTCACTCCATAGTGCCTATGTACATCCTTGGCATCAACGCCTACCACGGGGACGTCTCGGCGGTCCTTCTCGACGACGGCGACCTCGTCGCGGCCGTCGAGGAGGAGCGCTTCGCCCGCATCAAGCACGTGGCGGGGTTCCCGTCGCGGGCCATCCAGTGCTGCCTCGACACCGCCGGCATCGACGGGGCGGATGTCGACCACGTGGCCATCAGCCGCGACCCGTCGGCCCACTTCGGCAAGAAGGTGCAGTTCGTCCTCACCGAGCGCCCGTCGCTGAAGCTGGTGTGGGAGCGGGCCATGAGCTCGCGCAAGGTGCAAAACGTCGAGGGGCGCCTCGCCGACGCGCTGGGCCTCTCCGAGCGTCAGTTGCCGCCCCTGCATAACGTCGAGCACCACCCCGCACACCTGGCGAGTGCCTTCTTCGTGTCGCCCTACGAGGAGGCGGCCGTCTGCGCCCTCGACGCGATGGGCGACTTCGTGAGCACCTCGTGGGCGATGGGGCGGGGCAACGACATGGAGATCCTCGACCGGGTGTACTATCCCCACTCGCTGGGGCTCCTCTACACGGCGATCACGCAGTTTCTGGGCTTTCCGTACTACGGCGACGAGTACAAGGTCATGGGCCTCGCCCCGTACGGCGAGCCGACCTACACCGACGAGATCCGCGAGCTCATTCCGCTCGGGGAGGGCGGGCAGTTCGAGCTGGCGCTCGACTACTTCCGCCACTGGCAGGAGGACTACGACATGGACTGGGAGGAGGGCCGCCCCGACTTCGG
>CAZTDC010000608.1:0-2081 GCA_964612165.1 uncultured Salinivenus sp. | reverse complement strand
GGCGCTCCGTGTCGTCGTTCTCGCCGTACCACCCCTCGAGGTCGTTCTCGAGGTGCGAGACGTGCATGATCGAGCCGTTGGCGAACACGCCCGGCGGCTGCCAATTGGCCGGCCCGGGAAGGAACCGCTGGTCCTCGAGGATCGTCGCGTTGTCCTCCCGGGGCATACTGTTTTTGTAGAGGTCGTTGTACCCCATCGAGAGCTCCGCGCCCTGTTCGACGGACTCCTCGAACTCGGTCCGCGCTTGCGAATCCTCATCCCCGACCTCGTCGATGTTCTCGTCGAGGTTCTCGTTGCCGGCGAAGCCCACCCGGCGGTCGGGGTAGTCGGTCGGCCGGGAGAGGATCCCGTCGAGGTTCGCATCGCGGAACGACGCGTCGTTTACTTCCTTTTTCTCGCCCCACAGCGCCTGTTCGGCCGCCAGTAGGTTCTGCACGTGGTCGCTGGCGAGGTGGATGCAGACGTCGTACCCGTCGTCGGCCACCGGGTCCTCGCGCGGTAGAGTGACGTTCAGGTCGAGTGGGTCCGGGTTCTCCTCGTCCGTGAGTTGCGGCAGGATCGGAATCGTCGGCCCGTCGATGATCCCCTGACCGGTGAACATCCGCGGAATCGCGCCGTTGCCGGGTTGGAGTCCTCGGGGCGGGTCCTCGTCGAACCGGTCGAAGTACGACGCCGAGTAGCCGACGGTGAAGAGCAATCCCTCGTGGTCCCACTCGAACGCCTCCTCGAGGCGGTCGAGGGCTTCTCGAGCGGTCTTCCGGTGTCCGGGCGCGGGCTCGCCGTCTGCCCGGTATTCGGCGAACAGCAGCAGGTGGTGTTCCGGCGGAAGGAACGTCCCGCGTGCCTCTCGCTCGTAGGCGTTCCACGAGTGTTGACGGTTCGCCCGCTCAGCGACGGTCACTCCGGCGGATGCGGCCGCGTTACCCGGCATTCCGAACAGTCCGACCGTCGTCGAGAGCGCACTTGCACCGCCGATAGCGAGTGCGCTACGCATGAAGTCACGGCGGGCAACGCTCGGCTCACGATCGCCGTTCGATTCGTTGGTCGTCGTTTTCGTCTCGGACGCCTTCTCTGACTCTACATCCTCTGCATCCCCATTATCGTGGAACGGGCAGCCCATGTTACCGTCCGAGAATTTCACATAGTTAAATGTTATATGATCGTAATTATAAGAGTACAAGGATATTAGGCCCGCCTTTAATATATCATTTCTCGTGTACATCGAACGGGAGCGAGATGTAGAAGGTGTAATCAGCGGCCGGATCTGCTCCATCAGACGAGTCGAACTGGCCGTCAGGTAGGACTCAAGGCGGAAGCGGTAGGCAAGGAATGAGTCGGAAACTCTCCTGCTATCGAGTCCGGTTGATGCTTATACCGCCTGAGAGCCCTCAGCGGGCGCGTATATCACCGTGACAGCGAACTCGTCGTTGAAGTCGGTAAACTGGTGGTCTGTCCCGGACCCGAGATGGACGACGTCACCCGACGCAACCTCGACCGACTCGTCCTCGGTCACGAGTGTCGCTTCGCCCGTATTAATAACGTAAATTTCTTCTTCAGCGTGAGCGTGCATCGGATCCTCGTCACCCGGTTCAAATCGCATCACCTGAAGGCTGAACGATACCTCACGCATCAGTTCGGTTTCCATCTCTCCGTCCTCAGCCAACTGATCCGCTACGTCAGCAACGTTGATCTTGTTCATGTCTTTATTACAGTTTCAGGGCATATACGTCTTGGCCACTACCCGAAGAGAGGAGAGAGAAGAAACTGCTGTGTCGCCAGAACAGTAGAGTATATTTGATGATCGCTCTGCCCGGTCTGTTGAGACGCTACCGTGCAAGACTCGCGCATTGTATTGGGCACTCGGTTCTTGTCAGAGTTGAAGGATTTCAACGAAGTCATCGAGACGCATCGAGTCGCGTTCTCTCTACGTATCGCTGCAGATCGAATCGCCGACCGACCGGTTCGCTGCGTTGACTGATCAGTGAACGCGCTCGGCGTCCGGTCGCTGTCGCTCAGGGTATTGAAGATCAGTCCGCTCTCCCCGAATTGAACGGGGGACATGCCGATCTACAGTCGGCTGC
>CAZTDC010000607.1:0-2087 GCA_964612165.1 uncultured Salinivenus sp. | reverse complement strand
CAGTGTGCAGGCCCCCAGCACGGCCCCCTGGTAGCTCCAGAGCTTCACGGTCGAATGGACGTTGAGCAGGGATCACGACGAGAGTGTGCCTGCGGTACGATGGCGACCAGGGAGCGGTTTGGAAAGGAATGTGACGAAATCGGTCCCACCACTTCCTTTCGCAGAGTGTTCGTCGTGCCGGCATCAATTTTAGACGGGCAAAGCAGTGCACAAGAGACATACTCCAACCTCAGCCGCTGGCCCGAAGTGCACGCTACTGACCTTCCTCTTCCAGGATCGCTACGGCCTCAATCTCCACCAGCATCGCCGGATCGATGAGGCGGCTCACCTCGACCATGCTCGTCGCGGGCTGCACGTTGCCAAAGAGTTCCCCGTGCGCCCGCCCGATCTCTGTCCACTGGTCAACGTCCGCCACGAACAGCCGCGTGCGCACCACGTCGTCGATGGAGGCGCCCGCCTCCTGCAGGGCGGACTCAACGTTGGCCAGCGCCTGTTGCGTCTGCCGGTACGGGTCGCCCACGCCCACGATTTCGCCGTCCTCGTTTGTCGCCGTGGTGCCGGACACGTGGACCTGATCGCCGACGCGGACAGCCCGTGAGTAGCCGACTTTGGCTTCCCATTCGGTGCCGGTGGAGATGGTTTGTCGGTTCATGAGATCAAGAGGATCTTGAAATGAAACTCAGTTCTCAAACGGATTGAGAAGGCTCAAATCGTCAACCCACGCAAAATCATCTGTATTCCGCGTCACGAGCGACAAATCGTGCTCCAGCGCGGTTGCGGCAATGATAGCGTCTCCAAGTCGAATGGATTGACGCCGTCGCAGTCGGATGGCGGACTGTACGACCCGTTCCTGAAGGGGGAGTTCAGCAAACAAATCGAGCAGGGCGAACGCTCGTTGCGTCTGCTCCGGCGTTTGATTGGGGTAGCCAAGCACCTCGATGCGAGTCACGACGGAAACGAACGCTCCTTCAGCAGTCCACGTCTCAGCGCGTCTCGAAGCGGTCGTGGGGAGAACGTCGTTGAGGCGGTAGATGAGAATGTTGCTGTCGAAGAGGTGCATACCTCCCACAATCATATTCTGGACATAGGCGGAGAGCCTCTACCTGCGATCCAGGCGATCCCACTCGTCACGCAGTTGTTGGATCTCAGCTTCGACCTCTTCGAGAGATTTTTCCGTTCCCCATGCGCCTCGGGCGTTTTCAAAGACTCGTCGCACTTCTTCCCGGTCGTGCGTTTTCGGTTCAGAATCCAAGACGCGCACCTGCACGCGGTGACGACCCGGTTCCGGTTCGTCATCAACCCATTCGAGTTTCCCGTCCTCGTAAATGGCCTCGTAGGTCGGCATGGGAGTTCATCCGTTCAGTTCGGAGTAACAAGGAACGGATTATACCTTCTCTTTAAGAAATGAGATCCCGAACAGGGGCAGACCGAGAGGTTACGATGCAGCCATCGTCCGTCGAAGTTCATCGAGCCGATCGATCGTGTCTCGAATATCGTCGGCCGTGGTCCGCGGATTGATGGGACAAAGCCGGAGGACGGGCCGCCCGTGGAGTGACGTTTGCGTCAGGAAAATCTCACCCTCCTTACTGATTGCGGGGGCGAGGCGACGATTCAGCGCGTCAATCTCCTCCTCGGTCCACCCCTCCGGCACGCAGCGGAACGTGACGATGCCCATCTGGGCGGGTGTGACCACTGCCCATTCGGGCCGCTCACGGAGGAGGTGCTCGGCCTGCTCGGCCCGCTCGAAGCCGCGGCGCACCGCCTCAGCGACGTGCTTACGGCCGAAGACCTTGAGCGTCATCCACAGCTTGAGCGCGCGGAAGCTGCGGGTAAGCTGGATCCCGTAGGCGGAGAAGTTGACCTCGTCGTCCTCCCCAACCGCATCCTCCAGGTACTCGGCCTCCAGACGGAAGGCGCGGCGGAGGTGCCGTTCGTCCCGCACGAGTACACCGCCGATCTCGAAGGGCTGGAAGAGCCACTTGTGCGGGTCCATCGTAAGGGAGTCGGCCCGGTCGAGCCCCTCTAGCTGTTCCTGCCCGCGCTCGCAGACGACGGCGGCCGCCCCGTACGCCCCGTCCACGTGCAGC
>CAZTDC010000606.1:0-2088 GCA_964612165.1 uncultured Salinivenus sp. | reverse complement strand
CCTCCGTGGTGTTGCACACCGTGTAGCAGATCTCCTCGTCCTCCGCCGTCACGAGGCACGTCTCGGCCGTCTCCGGATCCTCCTGGGCCATCTCATCGAGCGCTTTCTCCACCTCCTCGTCCGGCGCCCGCAGGAAACTCACGGCGACGGCAAAAAGCCCCATGCCCAGGATGAGCTTTAGGATGTCGGCGTTGGCGTAGTGGGCGATGACGACGCCCGCGATGGCGGCGGGAATCGTGGCGGAGAGCAGCATGCCCCCGATCCGATAATCGATGAGCTTGCGCCGCACGTACGCGTACACCCCGCTGCTAAACCCAAAAACCTCCACGACGAGGCCCGATCCCACGGCCAGCTCCGGGGAGAGGCCGAGACCGAGGATAAACAGCGGCGAGAAGAACGTGGCGCCGCCCACGCCCGACGCCATGGCGACCGTGGCGATGACGATGCCGACGGGGAGCATGTACCAGAAGTCAAAGGTCATCATGCTGGGAGGGAGAAACAGAGACGAGATCTACGGCGTCACAGGCAGCAGAGCGCCGCCCAACAGCGTCTCACCCCGCCATCTGATAGTCAGCATCGAGGCGGCCGTCGAGGACCTCTTCCAGCTTCTGCCGGGCACGGTGGAGGCGCACCCGAACGTTCACGCGGGTGAGATCCAGTCGCTCGGCCACCTCTTTCGTCGACAGTTCTTCCAGGTCGCGGAGCTCGATGATTTTGCGGTAGTTTGCCGACAGCTCCTCCAGCGCCTCGCGGACGAGGGCGGTTTCCTCATTCCGGGTGGTCTCCTCAACCGGGTCCCACGACGGGTGACGTCCCCCGCCGGCACGCTCGCCGCTACGGGCCGCCACGCGGGTGAGCGTCTCCTCCTCAAGCGGACTGCGTCGCTTGTCCTTCCGGTAGCGGGCCAGGGCCACGTTTTTTGCGATGCTGTAGAGCCAGGTCGTGAGCTTCGACTCGCCCCGGAAGTCCGGCACGCTTCGCAGGGCCTGGAAGAACGTTTCCTGAAGCAGGTCCTGGGCCGTCTCCTCCGTTTCGGTGTAGCGGCGCAGGACGCTCTGGAGAAAGGCTTTGTTGCCGTAAATGTGGCGACGCACCGCCTCGGGATCTCGATTCCGGAGGGCCTCCAGTTCGGCTTCGGATAGGCGATCCGGCATCTCGTCAGAGTCGGAGTGGTCAGAGGCCGACGGGCGTGAGGACACGTCGGATGCATCGGTAGAGGAGGGAGCGGGAGCAGACATGGGACGAAAGCGTCTTTGTGAACGAGAATCGAGCGCAAGCAGCACCGAGTGATGCTGGAGATCATCGCTGTACTGCACCCTACAAGATGATAAGACCGTGCCAGAGAGGGTTTGGACGAGTTTGATTTATGATAAGTCGTTACTATTCAAACAGATAGCCTAGAAAGAAAAGGTGAAGGTGAAGATCCCGAAACGTCGATATGTCGTCAGGGTGTCGATATGTCGACACCAGATGGGCCGTCCCAACGATCGTTGTAACGACGCTCAATCCGCCGCTACGGAGGAGGCGAGTACGGAAAATCAGCCCCTCAGCGGCCTTGCTCTTCGCTTCCCTCTCCCTCCTTGATCCTGGCAAACCATCAATATGACCACGTAAACGATCCGCGTTGACCGTTTGACCCTGTCTCCCCGTAAGGACCGTTCCTCGACGACCGTTCTGAATCTCGAAACGACACGACGAACCATGCGCATTGGAATGATCGGACTCGGCAAGATGGGCGCGAACATGTCGCGCCGCCTCATGAACGACGGCCACGAGGTCGTCGGCTTCGACCTCGACCCGGACGCCGTCGACGAACTGCAAGACGATGGCGCCGACGGCGCCTCCTCGCTGGACGGACTCGTCAACCAGCTCGAACCGCCCGCCGTCTGCTGGATGATGGTGCCGGCGGGCGACGCCGTGGACGCCACCCTCGACGACCTGCTGCCCCTCCTCGAGGAGGGCGACATCGTGGTGGACGGGGGCAACTCCAACTACAAAGATACGCTGCGACGGGCCGGGCGCGCGGAGGAGCACGGCCTCCACTACGTCGACGTGGGCACCTCCGGCGGCGTGTGGGGCCTGGAGGAG
>CAZTDC010000605.1:0-2097 GCA_964612165.1 uncultured Salinivenus sp. | reverse complement strand
GCAATGGGTACTGGGGCGTTTACGAATGTCGAAGCTGAGCGTGATGTAACTGTTAATGTCGCTGACGACGCTAGCGCGTTCCTCAGTCTGTCTGTGATCCCGGATAGTGCGAACTCGCAGGAGTACGCTGACGCCTCGGGTGACGCGATGGCACTAGACTTCAGTAGCACGAACTCTGGCGGCTCGGGATTCAATACCGATGCAACGACAGAGATCGACGATGTGTTCCAGGTCCGAAATCAGGGAACGCAGACGATTTACTTCTCAATCTCGATCCCGGAAGACGAATTCGTCGGAAACAACGAATTCGATAATAACTCGCTGTACTTCTATCCGAACGGAGCTTCAGATACGCCACTCAATAGCGACAATGAACTTGGGCTCCCGCCGGGAGAGAGTGCAAGTATTGGGCTCTTCGCTGACTCGGATGGAGTTTTGAGCTTCAATAGTGCCGAAACGCTAACTGCAACTGTCGTAGCGACAGACGAGGCCACGGGTACTAAGGTTGACAGAAGCGGTGATGATTTGGTGAATGAGTTTGAGACAGATGATGACTTTGCTTCTATCACGGTTGAACGGGGTGCTACGACGACTTTCACAACCGATATAGATACGTCGGTCCAGCCGGTCGATGGTTCCGACTGGCCCGACGACGGATTCGGTGCTCAGGACGATGGTGAGTTCGAGTCTGGCGCTGGATTCTTCGCCGAGATTACCTTTGACTACGGCAACAATGACAGTCCGAATGATGACTTCCGATTCGCGTCACAACTGAACCAGCCGGTGGGTGACGGTGGATTGGACGATTACGCTGGCCCGTTCGTAAAAGCAAATGATGGATCCGGCGACCGCGTCGTCAGTCCTGCTGGTGATGTGGACGGTCTGGACATTAATTTAGCTGAAGATGGCAGTGAATTCGTTGTTACGGTAAACTGGGATGTGCTTGATGTTCCCGAATTTGAGGGTGGTGTTGGAAACCAGCCCGGCGATCCGGATGCCGCGTCGTTCAATCTATTTATCGGCTACGGTGGAGGATTTGAAGAATACGGCCCATTCACCTACTGAAATATAAAATTCCCGGCTGAGGTATAGCCTATTTAAAACAAACCCACGCTGGCGCACGGCGGTTCGATTCCGCCGGTGGGTTTCGATCGACTGCGGACCACCTAGGAGAGCAACCTAACATGAAACGACGAAAACTGCTGCTCAGCGTTGGAACCGCGACGGGAGCCACGAGTATTGTTGGCTCCGGAGCGTTCAGCAGCGTCGAAGCCAGCCGCGATCTGACCGTGTCGGTAGCGGACGACACGGACGCGCTACTCGCGCTCCGACCGGCCGACACGCCGAACGGAGCGTACGTGGATACGACCGGTGGGACGCTCTCGCTTGACCTCTCTGCTGTCAATCCGAACGCGCTGACCGTCTTCGACGACGTGTTCAAAATCGAAAACCAGGGCACGCAGCGGATCGCCCTCTCCGGCGAGAAGTCCGGATCCCACCCCGACAGGGTGGTTTTCGGGGTGAATCAAGCGACCGGCGGATTTACCCGTCTCGACGTGTTCCACACGCTCGATCCAGACGCGCCTACCGGGATCGGGTCGGATCTGCTGTACAAGGGCGACCAGCCGGCCGGCAACGGAACTCGGGAGATACCGGTCGGCCACTCGTACTACGTGAGTCTCCTGATCGATACCCGTGGGATAGCTGTAGAAGAGACGCTCATTAGCTCACTGGAAATCCATGCCGATGCGGTCTAGTGCACATGCCGCTGTACGGCGGCTCGACTCCACCAGTGAACCGTCGTGCACTCACCGCTTCCGCGAATCAAGTGCCACAACGCAAAGCTCGTCTGAGCACACCGAGGGTGTAATACAACGATGACGACCCTTCGCCGAACCGTAATAACGGTACTGTTGATCGCGGCTGTAGCGGCCGGGTTTGCTTTCGCCACGGGCGCGGCGGTCGTCGACGACGCCGACACCGACGGCGACCTCGCGGTCCAGCCTGCCGACGGACCGAACGGGCAGTACGCCTACTTGAACGACGACGACGAGATCGCGATCGACGTCTCGGCGTCGAACCCCAACATCCGGGACC
>CAZTDC010000604.1:0-2098 GCA_964612165.1 uncultured Salinivenus sp. | reverse complement strand
GTTTCCGGGAGCTGATCGACAAGACGCTCGCACGCCTCTCGCTCGGAGCGGGGCTCGATGGCCTCCAGATTCTGAGGAGAGCGGAACTGGGCCACGTCGGGCCGGAGAGTAAATAAAAGTAAGCTGTATGCACTAACAGATGGCCTCAAGCCGCGACCGATCTGTCATCGGGCATCGTCGACCGGCCGCCGCCAGTACCCCTCTTCCTCTCCTGGATCTTTGAACTGAAAAATGATCTCGCCGACCTCTTCATCAGCGAGTTCATCAGGCTCTACGAGTTTCAGATCGTCCCAGTAGGAGACTATTTCCCGAATTTCATCTTTATGCGGCCGAAGCGCATCCGCGTTATCGAAGAGCTGATCGACCTCCTTGCCGCTGAGACACGGCTGAAAGAGCTGGCCCGCCGGGTACTTCTCCTCTATGGTCTTGCTCGGCCAAGTAAACTTTCCGCCTAGCTTGTCAAATAGTTCGCTTCGCAGGTTATCGCAATCGCGATGGTACTTCGCGTCCTCCACCCCAGGAAGCTGCGCGACCACCGGTTCCCCCTCAAATTCAAGGCGAAATACGTTATCAGTATTCTCTGGCCCTAAGTTTCTCGAGCGAAGGGCCTGCTGGAACTTTGGACTGGCGAACTTGGACCTCCGCCGGTCCGGATAGGCCTCTGGCCTAGTCCACGCCCAGAGATTGTCAACGACATACGGGACATTGGAGGGAGGTCGGCGAGTGTCCCTTCCCTCGATCGATTTGAAGGTGTTTAGCTCTTCGTCTTCGTGGGCTCGGTAGATCGCCATGGGATCAACGGGGTTTAGAAATCAAAAATAAGAGGTCTCGATGAGCGGTGGCTCCGCCCCATCTAGCGGTGGCTCCGCCCCATCTAAACGCATCTCAAGGGAGCTATGACTGGACTACCTGGCTGAGTAAGAGGTCGATTCGAGAAACGATGCGGTCTCTATCCTCCGTCTTCTATGGCGGCTCGCGCCCTCCTGCAAAACGTCCTACGTGCTCGAAGAGTCGCTCTCCCGCTCGACGGGCAAAAACGTTCCCGAGTCGGCAAACCAGAGCCCGCTCGTGCCGACCGGCTCGCCTGAGAGGTCCGTCCATGCCGACACGTACGCCCGAACCTGCGTGCGGTAGGGATGCTCCTCCTCGAGGGCCGTATCGAGCGCCTCGGTATTGGCGCCCACGCGGTCGCTCTTGATGTCGATGATCGACCACGCGTCTTGATGCTTGTAAAGAAGATCGATCGCCCCTCGCCGAATCGTTTCAGAGGCTTCGACTTCTTCAGTCTGCCTTTCCCCACTGCCGAGGACGTGAGCAAATTTATACTCGGTGCGGACCTCGGTAGCTTCCTGCAACTCAGCCCAGATCCAGCTTTCGCGAAAGGCCCCTAGCATCAACTTGAGGCGGAGGGCTAACTTTTCGGACCCATCCGCTCCCTTGCTTTCAAGGATGCGTTTCAGGTCATCCTTCGCAAAGGTCGGTGGATCGAACCGGTAGCGGACCTGCTGTTCGAGGACCTGGTGGAGGGCCGTGCCGAAATCAGAGCCGTATCCCTCTTCCTGGCTCAGAGACTCAGCGCCTGACTTTTCCCCTGTAACCCGAGCCGTACTGTAGGCCGGTTTGGAGCGTCCCTCCAGGCGGCGCTTCCGATCTTCTCGGCCGCCATCCAGGTCAGGCGCTGGTGCAGCTTCGGGTCGTGGGGGCTCCGCGCTGGGCACCGACAGCTCCGGGACCTCCGCGTCCCACAGATGCTCATATAGAGGTGACCAGGGACCATCGTCAGGTTTTTCCGGATAGGTAGACGCGACGAGAAGGTCTTCGGCCCGGGTCGCAGCCACGTAAATAAGACGCTGTTCTTCGGCTTCCTCGTGGCGCTCCTCCTCCGCCTGGAAAGCCTCTTCGGTATCGTCGTACCACCCGAGCGGTGCGTGGGTGACGTGCTCGTAATGCCCCTCCCCTTCTACGACGGGAGCGACGACCTGCCCCTCTTCGCGGCGCAGGTGGAGCTTTGTTTTTGGGGGACTGCCGCTCGTGTAAGGGTCGGCAAGAAATACGACGGGGGCCTCCAGTCCCTTCGCCTGGTGCACGTTCATCACCC
>CAZTDC010000603.1:0-2100 GCA_964612165.1 uncultured Salinivenus sp. | reverse complement strand
GTACGAACAAATCACGTACCGCGGTCCCGCAGACTGCCGATCTGGCAGATTTTTCGCAAGTGTGGTGTCGTGTGTATTTCGTATTGCGGATCGAATAAGAGTTGAGCTGAAGACGAAATACGCACTACGAAATACGCACTATCCAAACACGCCGGTCACCACCATCACGTCGTAGAGGGCGTGGGTCCAGGCCGCAACCCCGAAGCCGCGCCACAGGAAGAGCACGTTCAACGCCAATCCGAACGCGAACCGGAACGTGAACGACGGCAGCTCGAGCGGGTCGCCGAGGGGCCCGACGTAGTGGACGAGGCTAAAGAGGGCCGCCCCTAGAATGGCGGCGAGCAGGTAGCCAGCGTTCGGATTGTCGAAGAGCGGGTAGAAGAGGAGGGCCAGTCCGCCCACGAGCAGGACGCGAAAGAGCAGTTCCTCGTAGAGGCCAGCCCCAATGGACAAGGCAAGCTGGGTCCAGAGGTCGCCCTCCGGTGGCGGGGCAACCGCAAAGATGGCGGCGACGAGGTTCGACACGAGAATCGCCACGGCCACCGCGTACACCGCGCTTTCTCCCACGATGCCGGCGAAGTAGCGCCCTCGCATCGGGATATTCCTCTTCCGGTCGAGGAAAAATGCGGCGAGCGCCGCGAGAGCAGCGATGAGGACCAGGAGGAGCCCGCCCCGCACGCCCGTCATCGCCAGCAGGTCTTTCAGCCACACCTCCGCCCCCACCCGCACCGGCTTCTGCGTGCCGGTATTGACCGCCACGATCATCGCCTCGTAGAGCACAAACAGCGGAAGCGCGCTGAGCACGCCGTACGTGGCCGACCGGGTGTACCGGTGGTACGCGCGAAGCCCGTTGGAAGCACGATCAGTCATGGCGGGGGCGGCGAAAAGCTCTGCACTTACTCCTTCGAGATCCATACGATCCGGAGCGCGACCGGGGACGGCTGATCTGGATTCAGGCCGAGTTCTTGGGCCACCGCCTCCGACACGTCCAGTAGCACCCCTTCTTCAACGGGCCCCCGATCGACAACCCGAGCGAAGGTGTGATGGGTCGGGTCCGTCGTGGAGAGCATCACGACACTCCCAAACGGCAGCGACGGGTGGCTCACGACAAAGTCGTCGGGCTCGTAGGCCGTGCCGCTGGCCGTGAGGCGACCGGCAAAGGACGAGGGATAGACGGCCGCGCGCCCCGTCGAGTCGGGGTCGGCCCACTGGCCCGAGGGCGGCACGTCCGTGGTCGTACGGCCCGGAATGCGCAGTCGCCGGCCAGGAGAAAGGGCATTCTCGGTGATGTCATTTTCGGCTTTGAGGGCGCGGGCGCTCACGCCGTACTGCCCGCCGATGTCGTACAGCGTCTCGCCGGGCTGCACGACGTGCGTCGGTGGGGCAAAGCGGCGGGGCAGGCGAAGCGTGCGACCGGGCGAGAGGGGCGCGGTCGTGCTGTCGTTGAGGGCGAAGAGAGTGTCGGCGGTGGTGCCGAGCCGGAGGGCCAGATCCACGAAGGTGTCGCCCGTCTCGGTCGTGTGTCGGCCGTAGGGGGGCGGGCTGTTGGGCGCCACTGTTTTCGTACTGTCCAGTTTCGTACTGTCCGGCTCCGTGGCGGGCGCTGCTTCCTCCGACGGGGACGGCGCCGTGTCGTCCGGAGCAGGCTCTTCATCCGATTCCGGTTCCCCAGGTGGACGAACGCGCAGCGTCTGTCCCACCTGGATGGAGGGGTCGTCCAGGTCGTTCCACTGCATCAGCGTGCGCACCGATACGCCCACCTCCCGGGCAATGCTGTAGAGCGTGTCGCCGTCCTGTACGGTGTAGGTCGTATCGCTCTCGGCCTGGCCGTGCGCCGCGGATGGACCCAGACCACACGCCAGCACGAGCCCGAGAGTGAGAACGACAATGCGCATGTCGAGACAGTCGGCGAGAACGAAAAAACGCGGGGGAGAGCGCCTCACCGCCGCTCCACTGAGAGCTGTACGCTCCTGATTCCAACCAGGCTCCCTCAATCAAACCCGACGCCTTCAGCCTTCAGTTTCGCGTCCTGGAGCTCCGACAGGTCCTTCTGGGCCTTCTGCTCCCGGGCCACCTCAATGCCCTCCTCGTAGGTGGCGA
>CAZTDC010000602.1:0-2100 GCA_964612165.1 uncultured Salinivenus sp. | reverse complement strand
GGCGCTGGATGGTCTGGCGGGACGTGGCGGCGCGCTGGGCGAGGCTGCCAAAGACGAGGGCGCCGGCCTGCGCCGCGCGCCGGTGCAGCGCGTCGGGGAGGACGATATTGTCCCAGGCCACCGGCGCCATGATCTCGTAGTCGGGCTCGCCGGTGTCGGCGTCCAGGGCCACCCGCACGAAGCCGGTGGGCAGTGCGTCATCCGTTTGTACGAGGTCTGTGTCGAGTCCGCGCGCCGGGACGCGGCGGAGGGCCTCCTCGCCGAGCCGGTTCGTGCCCACCCGACTCACGAAGAGAACCTCTTCGCCGAGGGCCTGCAGATGGCTGGCGACATTGAACGGGGCTCCGCCCAAGAAGAGACCCTCGGGCAGGGCGTCCCAGAGCAGCTCGCCAACGCACATGACTTCGTCGCTCATGGACCGTGACTGACTGGGAGGGGGCAGCGAACTAGAGGGAACGAGAGCTCCAGGTGGACTCGCTCCAAGCGGATCACGCTTTCCCCAGGCGTCGATGGGAGCGGAGCGAATCCTTGCAGACTGGCGTGAGGAAACGCCTACAACACGATTACGCCCACGGCCAGTCCGATGCCCACGGCGTCCGCGACGAGGTCTTTGCCGCTGACCGTCCCGGTCGGACGGGAGGCGTCGTAGAGTTCTTTGGCGAGGCCGACTGTCGCGCCGGAGGCGATGGAGAGGGGCAGGGCATCCGGCTCGCTCCAGCCGGTCTTTGTCACCAGCACGTACTGTGTCGAGAGGGTCCACAGGCCGCTGAAGACGACGTGCTTTGCCTTATCGCGAGCGAGCCAGCGGTCGCGAGAAGGCGCGTTGGCGGTGGAGGAGGGCCGGGCCGCTCGATACCGGAAGTGAAACGCGATCGCAGCGGCGGATAGCGAATCGGCCGTCTGGCCAGGGTTCGCTTTTCGGTCGCTGGCCACGGCGGAGTGCGGCCCCAGCAGGAACCCTCCGATCAACACGATAATCGCGCCGAGCCGAGGTCCCCAAACGCCGCAAAGGAGCCCACCACGCCCAACCGCCTTGGTTGTGACGCCTGTCCGCACTTTCGAAGGAGACCCGGCGTGCGGCATGTTTTTCTGGCTCTGCTCCCAGAGACCGAGCGCTTATCCGATCAAAACGATCCCTCCGTCCGGGGAGCCCGTTCGCCTAGATCACGCCGAACAGAATGCTCCCCAGGATGGCCGCGATGACGATGGGGCACACGTACTTGAGAAAGCCGCCCCAAATCGACGGCCATACGCCGGTGAAGCTGTTGCCGGCGCCCTGCTGCAGCTCCTCAACGGCCTGCCCCGTCCCCCAGATCCAGCCGACGAAGACGCTGATGAGGAGGGCCCCCAGGGCCAGGGAAATGTTGCCCCAGATGAAGTCCATGATGTCGAGGAAGGAGGGCCCTTCCCCGAAGAGCTGATCGCCCACGAGCCACGACATGTCGCTCAATGCGGGAACGGCCCCCTGAGACAGGCCCGAGGGAAGGCCGAACAGGAAGATGACGCCGCCCATGACCCACACGATTCCCTGCCGCGTCCAGCTCGTTTCGTCGACGAAATAAGAGATCACCACCTCCAACAGCGAGACCATCGACGTGAGGGCGGCGATGGAGAGGAGGATAAAGAAGACCGCACTGATGAAGCTCCCCAGCGGCATTTCGGCAAAGACCTCGGGGAGAACCACGAAAATCAGGGCCGGGCCGCCGCTCTCCGGCTGCATGCCCATCGCAAAGAGGGCCGGGAAAATCATGAGGCCCGCCAGCAGGGCGATCACCGTATCGAAAAGCGCAACGTATCCGCCGGAGATGAGCAGATTTTCGCGCTTGGGCAGGTAGGAGCCGTACGTGATCATGGCCCCCATGCCGAGACTGAGGCTAAAGAAGGCCTGTCCCAGACCAGCGAGGACGACGGTGCCGTCGATCTTCGAGAAGTCCGGATTCAGGTAGAAGCTGAGCCCATCTCCGGCACCCGGCAGCGTCACGGCGCGGAAAATCACGACGAGCATGAGGACCAGCAGAATCGGCATCAGGACCTTGGCCCATCGCTCAATGCCCTGCTCCACGCCGCCGTAGACGACGAAGATCGTGATGAGCATGAACA
>CAZTDC010000601.1:0-2103 GCA_964612165.1 uncultured Salinivenus sp. | reverse complement strand
AGCTGCACGGCCCCGAAGAAGTTGATCTCCATGATGCGCCGCACCACGTCCATCTCCGTCTCCGCGGCGGTCCCCCGCTGGCTGATGCCGCCGTTGTTGACGAGCACGTCCACGGGCCCGACCTCATCCTGGACAGTGTCGGCGGCTGCCTGGAGGGTGTCCGGCTCGGCCAAGTCGAGTGTCTGCACGACGTGCTCGTCCGACCGGGCACACCGCTGGCGCACCTCGTTGAGCGCCTCCTCGCGGCGGGAGGAGAGGACGAGCCGAGCCCCCCGGCGGCTCAATTCATACGAGAGGGCCTCCCCGATGCCCGACGAGGCGCCCGTGACCCAGATGCGGCGATTGCGAACGTCCATACCAAATGCATGCAAGCTGATGGTGAGCGGTGGCGAGCAGTGCTCTTGTCCGAGCAAAAGCAACGTTCACGCGCTTCTGCCCGGCGTGGCCCCGACCATAGAGATTGGGGACCAAACGGATCTTCTAACCTATGGGGACGGAAGCACGGGGACAAGGCTCCCGTCCGCAACAGACAGAAATGTCAGATCAAGGGTTGAGAACCTGTTTGACGAGACGTTTACTGCCTGCGACTTCGTGGATCTCGTGCCATGGAGCTTCTGCACTCGCCTGGTAGTTCCACTACAAGGCTCGTCTGGGCGCTCCATGTCTCTTCGCCCACTGTGTCTCGGCTACGTACCCGCTCGCAAAACAGGTTCTGAGCAACACTTGCCACTTTGACCTGCAACACGGACCTTACCCAACGGCTTTCCGTTCGGAGAGCCTTCAGGGAGCAGCACCGCTCCGCTGATCGCCACCACCGTTTTGACGACTCGTACTCACCGACCGATGAAACGCTACGGAATCGCCGGCATCTTCGCCCTCCTTGCCGGAGGCGCCACGCTCCTTCTCTTGGCCTCCATCGTCTACTCGTGCCGCCTCGGCGGCCATCCGCACGAGATGGGGAATGAAAAGAGCTCGGGCGGCTCCTCCCATTCGAGCGCCGATGTCTCCTCCCCGCAGGTTGTGATGACGACGGATCACGCTCCCTCGCACCGCTTGAATGAGGCTGTGCCGTCCGTCGAGCGCCTCTGACCGAAGGCTTCCTGCTCACCTGCTTCCTGCGGTCCCAACTGCTCCGTTTCGTGTCGGACTCTTCGGACGACGTTCCGCCCGGTCTCGTCTTCCCGTCCCTGCAGGACGCGCCGGTCCGCCGCCGACGCGTCTTTGCGTTTGTGACCCTCGTGGCCGTAGCAGGCCTCGCGCTCATCTGGCCGGTCTACCCCTCCGTCGCCAGCATTCACCCCTACGTGCTGGGCCTTCCGTTCTCACTGGTATGGGTCGTGGGCTGGCTGGTCGTGGTGTTTGGGGCCCTGGTCCTCCTGTATCGGGCGGAGGAGGTCGATTCGGACCCCTAGCTGGACGTCTGTTGGGGAAGAGAGGATCGGGGGTGTCTTGCTTTCCTCTGTCTCTGTGCCCCTCCGGTGTCCTGACTTCGCTGGTCTCACTGCTCTTTTCACTGCCTGACCGCCCCCCGACATGGACGCGTGGGTCATCATACTGCTGATCTGCGGCGCCTACCTCGTGCTCGCGCTGGGGCTCGGGGTGTGGTCCGGGCGCACCGTGTCGAAGAGCGTAACGGGTTTCGTAGCGGGCGACCGCACGCTGGGCACCCTCGTCCTCTACTTCGTACTGGGCGCGTCGGTCTTCTCATCGTTTGCCTTCCTCGGCGCGCCGGGCTGGGCGTACTCGCGGGGCGCGGCGGCCTTCTACATCATCGCCTACGGCGTGGTGGGGATGATTCCGTTCTATTTTCTGGGTCCGCGAGCGCGGCGCGTGGGAGAGGCGATGGGATTCGTCACGCAAGCCGAGATGCTGGCACACCGCTACGACAGCCGCCTGCTCTCGGTAATCCTGGCGGTGTTGAGTGTCGTCGTGTTCGTCCCCTACCTCACGCTGCAGATGAAGGGGGCGGGCTTTCTGCTCTCGACCATCTCGGAGGGACACGTGCCGCAGTGGCTGGGCGCGCTGGTGGCCTACGGCGTCGTCCTCGTCTACGTCTTTGCCAGCGGCATGATGGCCATCGGCTGGACGAACACGCTCCAGGGC
>CAZTDC010000600.1:0-2104 GCA_964612165.1 uncultured Salinivenus sp. | reverse complement strand
TCAGAGATCAGACTCCGAAGGTCGAGGCAGTCCCTCAGATCCGCTCGAATCCTCCATCCTGCACTTCGTAGGCCACCCCGCCCACAACAAGCACGTCTCCGATCGACGAGCGGCGAACGCTGTCGCAGTGAAGCTCGATCACGGCACCAGAATCGACCTTCGACGGTTTGTGCCGCATCAGGCGGAGGGCTCGCCTAAGCGCCTCGCGGCGACCGGCCGCCTGCACGTCGACGGTCGCCGAGTGCTCATATTCTTGCTGTCGGTCAGTCCAGGGCACGTCGGGCCGCTCCTCGAAAACGTTATGTCCGGTGCCAGTCCGGGAGTGTTGCCGGTGGTATACTTCAACGATCAAAGCCGAAGCGGGAGTGTTTAGTGGAATGTGTTTGACGCTGATCAGAGACCGGGCTTGATATCGGGAGTTACGCCCGGCTTGCCTCCGTGTATCCCTTGAGGAACGCGTAAGCCACGTCGGGGTCGTCGTAAAGGTCTTCGACGGGACCGATATCCTCGTCGGTGTGGGCTGCTTCGGCGCCCTCGGTCCAGGCAGTGTAGAGTTCGGGCTCGCCGTCCTCGTCGTACGGGTTTTCCGGCTGTACTTCGGACATTGGGACTCGCGGATTGGGAGCGGATGTCAGCAGTTGGGGGCCATGTCTGGAGTGCGGCCGGCCCCCAGGAGAAATGTCCTCCTGTATTCAGGACGGAAGTCCGGGACGTTCAGATTCAGGAGCGTCTGCCGACAGGGGATGAGTCGAAGGGAAGCCGGATCCGACCGTTCCGGCTTCGAGACAACCGGAGTGCGAGACGGCAGGGCATGCAACTCGAGAGGTCAAGATAACTCTACAAAAACCCGACGGCGGGACAGACCACTGGAACCGTTCGGCGAGCACAATCTCTCTGAATCCTGTTCTCTGTTGGGTGACCCAGTCTTCTGAAGACGGGTCAAGCAAAAATAGGAGCTCCAGAAATCGGAAAATAAGCGGAGCTGAACCCCTGCTGTGTGCCAGCCAGAGCCTCCGCTATTCCGACTTAAAATAAGGACCGATGAGACGAGGTTATCGGCTGTTATCGGGGGCGATTGTCACTATTCTATAAGCCGTTGAGAAGTGCTTCAGCGCGCCCGCTGCCAAGCTCTCGCTACCGGATCTCTTCCCAAAACGTGCGCGGCGTCATGATGTGGAGATCATCGACTCGGGCTGCAATGTCGAGCAGGTCGCTGTCTCCTGTGATTAGAATCTCAGCCTCCGCCGAAATTGCTGAGGCGAGCACGACAGCATCGTCCGGATCCCGGACCTCCACCGGCGGATCTGAAGCTGGGGACTCTGGGTCTGGAACCGGCTCGACGTGGTGGCGCCGCAGAAGCCGCTCGATCTCAGTGGCCTTCTCCTCAGGCACGCCAAACTTTTCGGTGAGCACACGCTGGGTTTCCTCAAGGATCACTTCACTGGTGAGAAGCTCGTGCTCTGCCATAAGGAGCCGGACGACGTCGGCGCTGAGACCGCGGGTCGCGAAGCCACTGACGATTACATTCGTATCCAGAAATACCCGCATCTACTCCGGCCATTTTCGGAAAGCTCAGTCGAGGGGCCCGAGAGAGTCAGGACGCCTCCCTCAGGATGCGTCTTCTCAGGACACCTCCTCGAAGACATCCTCGTCGGTGAGGTATCCCCGCGCCTCGGCATGGGGCTTAACCTGCTCCCGAAGCTCCTCGAACTTAAGAACCGAAAGCTGGCGGCGGAGCGCATCGCGGACGATATCGCTTCGACTTCGGCCAAGGGCCTCTGACACCTCAGAAAGCTCTTGGTCGAGGTCCTCGCCTAAGCGGACGGTCACGGTGGATTTCATGGCGAACGGGACTTCGAAAAAAGAAGACGTTTGTATTACACTGTAACACAATATCCAGAAAGCGGTCTTCTCGTTCCTTCTTCCAGGTCGGTTCTCTTTCCCAAACGCCTTTCCAAAATGGCTGACGAACCAAGCGACGCGCCTGATAGCAACAGCTTCTCCAGTGGGGGCGGCTCCGAAGAGTCGCGGCAAAGCGAGGCCGACGAACTTGCCCCACCGCCCCTCTCTGAGATCGGAAAAGATGGCTCCGGTTCGGGGAACG
>CAZTDC010000599.1:0-2112 GCA_964612165.1 uncultured Salinivenus sp. | reverse complement strand
GCTCCTCGTAGAGCTTCACGGTGCTGGCCTCCGGGTTCTCCCCCACGTAGTAGCGGACCGACACCATCGCCCGGCCCGGCAGGGACGTCGAGTAGACGTACTCCACGCCCTTAATATTCGAGGCCAGCCGCTCGATGGGCTGGGCGACGCGGCTTTTGACCTCCTGCGGCGTGGCGCCGGGATACCGCACGGCGATGTCCATCATCGGCACGTCGATCTGGGGATCCTCCTCCTTCGGCGTCACCCAGGCGCTGTAGAGCCCGATGCCGAGGAACGCCGCCATCAGTAAGGGGGTGAGGTTGCTGTTGATGAACCCGCGGGCAATGCGGCCCGCGATGCCGGATGAAGTAGCCATGGAAGGAAACGACTGGTACGTGTGGCAGTGGCGAAAAGGAAGAGCGAAATCGAGTCAGCGGGGCACGGCATCCCTGTAACCGGCCCCAAACGACCTACTGTTCGGGCGTGTGTAATGACCGAAAAACTTTTGGCTGCGCTGACGAGTTATGTGCATCGAATGCTTATTACTCAGCGAGTCAGGTGCCATGCTTCGAACGTACGAAGGCGTTCTTAAAGACGGACGAGTCCGATGGACGGGAGAAGAAGCCCCCGCCCCCGACCGCCCGCTCCGCGTGCACGTGACCGTGCTCGAAGAAGAACCGGCCGACCGAGAAAAACGAGGACGACGAATGGCGGATGCCCTCTCCAAATTGGCAGATGTCGGCGCCTTCGGAGGGATTGATGATCCAAGCGAGTGGCAGCGTGAAATTCGGCAAGACCGTCCGCTTCCCGGTCGAGATCGATGACGGACATACTCCTTGACAGCAACCTGATCATTTACGCCTCCCGATCTGAACATGAGGCACTGCGGACGTTCATTGCCCGCGAGGCCCCGTTCGTGTCGGCAGTGAGCAAGGTCGAAACGCTGGGATACCATGAACTTGGAGAGCAAGAGAAAACGTTTTTGAACGAGTTTTTCGGCGCTGCCGAGGTGCTTCCGGTGTCTGAGGGGGTTATTGCGTCGTCCATTCAGCTTCGTCAGCGGCGTCGTATGTCACTCGGGGATGCTCTAATCTCCGGGACGGCGCTTACTCACAGCCTCACACTGGCGACGCACAACACGGACGACTTTCATTGGATTGAGTCGTTGGACCTCGTCGATCCAATTGCCAATGAACAGTAGCTTGTTCGGTGGACACAGTCAGTTGGAGGGAGTGCTTCTGTTCGGCGGAACCGGCGGTTGTAATCTCGATTCCCCCGGGTAAACAGTCGAAATTTCTCAACGTAACCCGGGGCGTTACAGGCGGCTACTCGACCTGAACGGGTTGTCCGTCCACAATGCGGGGCGTAGCGTCGGCCACGTAGGTCTCGCCCGGGCGCAGGCCCGAGAGCACCTCGACGCGGTCGCCGTGCTGCGGGCCGACGCGCACCCAGCGCAGCAGGGCCCGACCGTCGCTGACGGCGTACAGGCCGGTCAACTGGCCCCGCTCTACGATCGCCGCCGCGGGAACGGTAAGCGTGGACGCCGTGCCGGTGCGGTGGACAACCTCGGCGTACATGCCGGACTTGAGGTCATCCCCGGGCGCCTCCTCGGCCGCCCGGTCCGGCAGGCGCACCTGGACCTCGAACTGCCGGCTGGCCCGGTTGCCGGACGGGTTGATCTGCGTGATGACGCCGGGCTGCACGCGGTTGCCCGCCGCGCCGATGCGCACCGTCACGCTGTCGCCCGTTTCGAAGCGGTTCACGTCCTGCTCGGGCACCTGCACGACGGCCTTCAGGGCGTCGAGCGTCTCGACAACGAGTAGAGGGCGCCCCGGCGTGGCAAGTCCGCCCGTCTCAGCCCGTTTCTCGACCACGTAGCCGTCGATGGGCGCCTCGATCGTGGCGTAAGTGAGCATGTCCTCCGTCTCGGCGAGCTTCCCCTCAAGCGCCTCCACCTTGGCCTGCGCCCGCTCGTAGGCGGTCTGCGCATCGTCAAACTCTTTCTGGGTGGCGCTTTCCTTCTCCCGCAGGGCCTTCATTCGTGCAAAGTTGGTCTCTGCGTTATCCAGGGCGGCGCTGGCCTCTCGCAGCCGGGCCTGCACCTGCGCCCGCTGGGCCTGGACGTTCTGGCTC
>CAZTDC010000598.1:0-2123 GCA_964612165.1 uncultured Salinivenus sp. | reverse complement strand
ACATGCCGCCCGAGTATGGCGCCTATCACGGCTACGCCGCCACCGACATGTACAAAGTGGACCCCCGCTTTGGCACCAACGAGCAGTTCCGCGAGCTGGTCGCCGCTAGCCATAACCGCGGAGTGAACGTAATCATGGACATGATCCACAACCACGTCGGCGATCACCACTGGTGGATGGACGACCCACCGACCGACGACTGGTTCCACGACCGATCGACGTATGGACAGACCAACTATCGGGGAGCGGCGGCCATTGACCCGTACGCTTCTCAGCACGACCGCGAGAAGCTGGTGAACGGCTGGTTCGTCGAAGACATGCCCGACCTCAACCAGGACAACGAGCTCCTGGCCACTTATCTCATCCAGAATACGCTCTGGTGGATCGAGTACAGCGGGATCGACGGCATCCGGATGGACACCTACCTCTACGCCGATCAGGAATACATGGCCCGCTGGACGACGCGCGTTTTGGAGGAGTACCCTGACTTCAACATCGTGGGTGAGAGCTGGGTCAACACCGTGCCTCACGAAGCCTACTGGCAGGACAACTTCAAGGCCCACCCCAACGAGTACGACTCCAACCTCCCCAGCGTCACGGACTTCCCGATGCACTTCGCCATCCGCGACGCCTTTACCCAGGACTTCGGCTGGACAGACGGCCTGCGGCAGCTCTACTACACGCTTGCGCAGGACCACATCTACCCCGAACCCAACAAGCTCGTCACCTTCCTCGACAACCATGACCTCGCCCGCTTCTTCTCGCAGGTGAACGAGGATAAGGCTGACTTCAAGATGGCGTACGCCTTCCTCATGACCACCCGCGGCATTCCGCAGGTCTATTACGCCACCGAGCTGATGCAGCCGATGCTCGACGTGGAGGGCGACGGCGCCAAGCGCCCGGACATGCCTGGTGGCTGGCCCGACGACGAGAGAAGCGTATTTACCGAAGAGGGTCGCACGGACCGCGAAAACGAGGCCCACGACTTCGTGACCAAGCTCACTACGTGGCGCGAGAACAAGGAGGTCGTCCACCACGGCCAGCTCACGCAGTTCGTCCCGCAGGACAACACCTACGTCTACTTCCGGCACAATGCGGAGGAGACGGTGATGGTCGCGCTCAACAATGCCGAAGAGCCCCGCGACCTCGGCCTCGACCGCTTCGAGGAGCGCATCCAGGACCATACGACGGGCACTGACGTGATCAGCGGGCAGACCTACACGCTCGGCGACTCGCTCACGGTCCCCGCAAAGACGCCGCTCGTGCTGGAGCTGTCGGAGTAGACGCGAAGAGCCCCAATCGTCGACGAAAGAACTGGCCCATCCATTACGTGCCCTACTCATGGCGACGGTCGTTATCGCCTGTCCGGCCCTCCTTTCGGGCTGCCAGACGGATATCACCTACCCGGATTCTGAGGCCCCATGGCAGGGTGCGGAGAATTGAGCGGATACCCCGTCACTTACGACGGTGCCTTAACGTAGGTAGAGCCTGCACCAACTCTGGACGCGTACCACAAGAACGTCCACGCTGAGTTCTCCAACTCTACCGGTGAGTCGCTGTACCGGGATGACCGCCTTACCGCCACGTTCAGGATTTTCATAACCGGCTCTTGCTATCAGTCCACAACCGAACGGACGATAACTTCCGACTCCAACTCGACGACGGGCGCTTCACTGCGCCCGACAGTCTCGACTGGCTGCTATGGGCTAACCCGGATTCGGGAAGCTAGGTTGAGGATCCGCCTCCCCTACGAGCTCCCGGCGACGACTCGGTACAAGTGACGCTCGTTCCCACCGTCACGCCCGTACGCGATCATTTACGCCCCGCAAGTTTTTCCCGCTCTCCCCGATCCCGCCGTGAGCGACCCGCTGGAGGCGACGGAGACGATCCCCAACGACAGCCTTCGCCAGTCTGTCCGAACGGGGGAAATTGGAAAAAACCTGGGGATGACCTATTCCGTCGCCCTGCCCATAGAGGGACCCAAACTCGTAGCCAAATACGTCTTCAGGTTCGCGATCCGAAACGCTCAGATTCATCGACAATCGCAGACGGTCGCGGGGAAGCCCTTCTAGCGCCCCCCTACGTCTCTTCGCTGTATCCCTGAAAGTAGTTTGGAGCGATTG
>CAZTDC010000597.1:0-2133 GCA_964612165.1 uncultured Salinivenus sp. | reverse complement strand
GGGCCGCGCACCGTCTCCTCCAGCGCGTCCTGCTCGACCCACGACACGCGGGCGTGCTGCGCCACCACCAGCTGCGCGATGCGCATCCCGCGCTCAATGGTAAGGGGCTCGGCGCCGTGGTTGATAAGGAGCACCTTCACCTCGCCCCGGTAGTCGGCGTCGATGGTGCCCGGGCTGTTGAGCACCGTCACGCCGTGATCGTACGCCAGGCCGCTTCGGGGGCGCACCTGCCCTTCGTATCCCTCCGGCAGTGCAATCTTGAGGCCGGTGGGCAGGAGGTCGTGCTCGCCCGGATCGAGCGTCACCGGCTCGTCCATAGGCACGGCCGCCCGCAGGTCCATCCCGGCACTGGCCGAGGTCTCGTAGGCCGGGAGGTCCAGCCCCTCGGCGTGCGGCATCTGCGTGAGGGCAACGTCAAGCATGTCGGGTGTAGAGGTTGGGATTGGGAATGCGGATGCGAGAGCGATCATAGATCGACGAATGTCCGTCCGCGGACGGGGACTCACCTTCCGCCGGCGGGCCCCGATCCCGGGAAGCCATGAGCGAGAGGGCGAATGGGAGAGGAGGGCCCGGCCGGGCGACTCCAATTGAATGAGTGCGGCCCGCTTGGTCACTTCAACAAGTGGTGGCCGCGATACAGTACAGAGCGGTCGGCGTCTGACGGGGTTCTCCCACGCTCCCATTCTCCCGTGCCCTCACAGTTGTAGGGAATGAGGCTCGTAAACTCCTTTCTCCGACTTCGAATGCGATCCGCGAACAACACTACTCCACGTCGCCCATGAGGCGCTTGATCGGCGGAGCAGTGAGCAGGGCCAGCACGCCGGCACCGCCTCCGATGAGCGCCACTACCCAGAATAGGCTCGACGGATTGAGGCCTTCCAGGCGCCCGGCGATGAGACCGGCAAACAGATTGCCGAGCGCGACCGATACGAACCAGATCCCCATCATCTGACCGACGCGGTCCTCCGGGGACAGCTTCGTGATGGAGGACAGGCCCACCGGCGAGAGGCACAGCTCCCCGCACGTGTGGAGAAAGTAGGTGACGACGAGCCACTGCACCCCGACCGGGTTTTCGGCCGTCGCCTGCGCCGCGCCCCACGACACCACGAAAAAGCCGGCGGACAGGCCAAAGAGGCCCAGAGCAAACTTTACGGGGATCGACGGATTGGCGTCGAGTTTGGAGAGCCAGGTCCAGAGGGCCCCGAACACCGGCGCCAGCAGGACGATGAACGTGGGATTGATGTTCTGAAGGATGCTCGCGGGGACCGTCCAGCCGCCCGCAATCTGGTACGCGGCGTAGCAGAGGAAGCCCACGAGCAGAATGCCGATCAGGCTCACGCCGGCCTTTCCGACCCACCACACGTCCTCGCGTCGGAACGTACGGTATCCGAAGTACGCCGCCGGGAGGCCGACAACGAAGAGCGTAATGAGGAGCGCCAACGACGGGGAGAAGCCGAAGGGCCCAAAATTGCGCGCCGTCAGGTCGCGGGCATACAGGTTGAGGGAGGAGCCGGCCTGCTCGAAGCCCGCCCAGAAGACCGCTGAGAGGAGAAAGAGCCAGAAGATCACGAAGAGCCGCTTCTTCTCGAGCGAAACGTTGTACCGGGGGGCCAGGAGACGGCCGAGGCTGACGAGAATGAAAAAGAGCAACGTGACCCCGGTGGCAATCTGCGCGGAGAGGGCGGCGCCGTCGACGAACTGTGTGGCCACCACCGTCGCCGCCCCGAAGAACGCGCCCATCGCCACGGCTCCGTTCATCCCGAGCGTGAGATACGCGAAAAACAGCACCGTCACGACGATAATCCCGACGCCAACCGCTTCGGCCACCGCTGTAAGGGTTATGCTGATCACGCCGGATGTGGCGAGAAAGCCGAAGGTGACGATCGCCGCCGCTACGGCCGCCGTCGCGAGGTAAAAGTTTCGACTCTTTCGCTGCACCGCCTCCTCATCGTCGGCGTCCAGCAGACCGGCCTCGCCGAGGTTGTCGATCCCGAGCTTGTAGGAGATCAGTCCGGCAAGCATGCCAAACCCGGCCAGCGAGAAGCCCCAGTGCCAGCTGTAGCCCTCGCCGAGCCACCCGCAGAGCGTGGGCCCGAGGATGGCGCCGAAGTTGATGCCCATGTAGAAGACCGA
>CAZTDC010000596.1:0-2134 GCA_964612165.1 uncultured Salinivenus sp. | reverse complement strand
CTCACGTAGTTGCCGTTCTCGTCGACCATGCCGATGCGGTCGGCGTCGCCGTCGTTGGCGAGTCCGGCGGCACAGTCCGCGTCGGCCACGGTGGCGGAGAGCTCCTCCAGCCGTTCCTCGATCGGTTCGGGAGCTAGGCCGTGGAAAGTAGGATTGAGCTCGTGTCGGACCGGAATGACCTGATCCTCGCCGAGCAGGTCCGTCACGAGGCCCTGCCCGACGCCGTACATCGCGTCGTGGGCGACGGTGAGCCCAGAGTCGGCGATGGCGTCGACGTTCAATGCGTCTCGAAGGGCATTCAAGTAGCCCGAGCGCACGTCATGAAGGGAGAGGCGACCGCTGTCCCGAAGGTCCTCAAAGGGCGTGAGCTCGTCAGGGAGGTCGGAGGCAGGACCAACGGCGTCCTCCACGGCGGCGATCATGTCGGGCGGGGCGGGGCCGCCGAAATGGGCTTTGATCTTATAGCCGTTGTACGCGGGAGGATTGTGGCTCGCCGTAATGACGATTCCGGCGTCGCAGTCCAGCGCCTGCGTGGCCCAGCTAATGGCGGGGGTCGAGACCATCGTGTCGGCAAAGGTGACGTGCACTCTTGCCTCCGTCAAGATCTGCGCGGCGCGCTCGGCGAACTGGCGACCCAAAAAGCGGGTGTCGTGGCCAATGACGACGCTCGGAGAGTCTCCGTAGTCGCTGTGCAACCAAGCAGCCGTGGCCTGGGCGACGCGTTCGAGGTTCTCAAAGGTATACTCGTCGGCAATGACGGCGCGCCAGCCGTCGGTACCAAATTCGATGGGAATGTCGGACATAAGCAGTTTGAAGCGTCAATCGGAATTGCGGGAATACAAAAGTGAGTCCCTGCGACGGACACTTCTAAGAAAGGAAGTTAGAAAGGAAAAAGCCATCCCATTCGGCAGACTTTTCGCCGAATCCACAGGCGAGATGGGGAAACGCAGAACGAGCCGGGTTCTCTTTTCGTTGAGAATCGCCTCTGGTTCAATTTTCCTGAAAAAGTAAGTCTTCACGCGTGTTCGACCATTTCTCTGATACGCTTCGGCCTCATCTAAAGAATCAACGGTTGGGGAAGGTGTCCCTGATGCTAGCGGGATTGGTGGTGCTGCTCTTCTCCGGGACGGAAGCCGAGGCGCAGCGACTTCGCCTAGACGCAGGGGGCGGGTGGGGCTTCCCGACCAATAACCTTGAGTTGCAGGCGGAAAATCTGCCCAGTACCCCTCAGACCGCTCTCTCTGCTGATTTAAAAGCGGGGCCTCAGGTGTATGCAGGCATTGGTTTGTTGCGGTCGATTGGGGAGAAGTTTGAGCTAGGTGCTCGGGTGCGGGCCCACACTACACGCATCCAAAGTACCGTCAACTGTGCCCCCACAAGTTGTGAGGCACCGGAAGGCAGCCTCCGGACGGCCACGATCGAGGGCCGCGTCATAGTCACGGCTCCGGGTTGGATTCATCCCTATCTTCTCGTCGGGCTCGGGGTGGTGCAGGCGTCGCTGGACGGGGTCACGGTGGAGGGGCAAAACAGATCCTATTCGGCGGTTTCCGTGGTTGACGCAGGAGGGGACGTGGGACTTGGGGCGTCCATCCCGATTGCTGGAGGGCTACAACTGGACGCGGAGGTGCGAGCTACGGGAAGTCTTCCGGGTGGGAAAGAAAACGCCGTCACGGTCGTTCCGCTGACCCTCGGGCTCGGATACGCCTTCTAGCTGACCAGGGTGGGGAGGAGAATCTCGGATGGATCTTGAGTTGCAGCGGAGTTGGCTCCTACCCGATCTGTCCTGTGGGTGGACTGGAGAGGGACGTCACCGTCGAACAGCTGCCCCGCTAAGGGTCCTACTCCGCATCTTCCACCACGTCTTCGGCGGAGTCGGCGTCCAGTTCGCCGTTTGTTGCAGCCGAGTCGGTGTTGGACTCTTCCTCCGATGCGTCCTCTTCCCCGTCCGCGTCCTCGTCGGCGGGCTCCGTGTCGATGACGCGGGTCACGTCGGCAATGGCGTCGCCCTCTTTGAGGTTGATGACCTGCACGCCCTGCGTGTTGCGACCCATCGTGCTGATCTCCTCAACGCGGGTGCGAATCATGATGCCGTTTTCGGTGATGATCATCAGGTCTTCCTCGCCGAGAACGCCCT
>CAZTDC010000595.1:0-2148 GCA_964612165.1 uncultured Salinivenus sp. | reverse complement strand
ACTTGTTGGTAAGGGGCGTCCCCATCGCCTCCATCACCGCGCGCGAGGCAAAGTTTTCAGACGCGATGAGCTCCAGCCCCTCGTTCTGGCGCCGGACCTCCTTCTGAATGGTATCGTAGATTTCGGGATCTTGGGTAGACAGGATACTCATCGAAAGCGTACGGCTTGGATAACGAGTGCAGCGTGCAACCCCGACGAAGGGGATTCCCAAAGTACGACAGCGCGGGGACAAGTTGAAACGTAACCCCAACGATCAGCCCGCTCGGCCTGAACTTTCGCCGGGGCTCGTGTGCCGAAAGCGCGGGGACGGAATGGACGCACAGGAGCGAACGAGCTTTTTCGCGTGCCTCCCCGCGTCCGGCCCCTCCATAACTACCGGGTCTAGTGCGTCATCGCGTACGTGAGAATGTTGACACCCATGCGCAGGGCCGCCTGCCGCTTTTCGGGCGGATTGTTGTGCACCGACGCCGGCTCCCATCCGTCGCCGAGGTCGGTCTCGTACGTGTAGTACACCATGACCCGGCCATTGTCGTCAAGAATGCCGTAGCCCTGAGGTCGTTCGCCGTCGTGCTCGTGAATCTTGGGCAGTCCGTCGGGAAAGTCGTACCGCGTGTGGTAGATGGGATGGTCAAACGGCAGCTCGACGAGCTCTTTTTCGGGAAAGACCTTCTTGAGCTCCTCGCGAATGTACTCGTCGAGCCCGTAGTTGTCGTCAATGTGGAGGAAGCCCCCCTGCAACAGGTAGCGGCGCAGGCGGTCGGCCTCCGACGGGGAGAAGGTGACGTTGCCGTGTCCCGTAAGGTAGAGGTATGGATAGGAGAAGATCTTGTCGCTGGTTAGCTTCACAGTCTCCTCCTGCTGTCCCACGTCCAGAAGCGTATGCTGCCGCGTAAACGCCAGCAGCTCCACGAGCGACTGTTCGTCGCTGTACCAGTCGCCTCCCCCCTGATACTGCACCCGAGCGACCCGAATGGCGGACTCGTCCTGCGCAACGACCGGTGATCCCGCAACGAGCAGCCCGAAACCACAGGCGAGCAGGCAAATGAGAGCGCGAGGGTCAACAGCTGTCATGGCAAGAGTCCGATGCATGAAACAGAGGGTTCGTAGAACTCGTGCGTCCCGCTCAGGTTCATCCTTCGCCGAACGATAACGGGTTTTGGAAAAGCAGAAGGCTGCCCACAACCGCGTTTTGCCGAACGCCCTCCCCACAGCAGCCCTCGCCTCCAAATGCGCTAACGCGAACCCCACAGAACCCACACCCGGAGAGGGTCGTTCGGGGTACTCCACGATATTCCGACAGTCTGGCCTTGCGTCCACCCATGTCCAAGTTTCTGAAAAGCCTCCTCCTCACCGCCACCGCCACCGGCGTTGCAGCGGTTGTCCTTCACCAGTTGGATCTCGAGTCGGCCCGCGCTGAACTGGACGAGTCCCCCCCCGGGTTTCCCGGCATGAATCCGGACGACATGCAGGAGGAGGACGTGGCGATGCTCTTGAATGAGCTGGCCTCCCAACTGTAACTTCTTCTCGCATTGGTCGCATCGTTCGACAGCAACCTGCCGATCCCACAATGGCGTCCACCCGCGAATGTCCCTCCTGCGCACTGGAGTTCGAGGACACCGGTGACGTGAAACGGTGCCCCTACTGCGACTACGAATTTCCCCAGCGCCGATCAAGCGTCCACTGGGTCGCGTGGCTCCTGGCGCTCCTGCTCCTGTGGCCCGCGATTAAGGGCTTGATGTATCTTCTTGGATAGGAGACGTCTCCGCAGAGCAGGAAAGGTCTTTGCGGCAGATCGGTCCTCCCGTGACGCCAGTGATGCGTGAAGCGTGATGCGTGAGGCAGGCAGTTTCGCTGATGTCACGCTTCACGTATCACGTTTCACGCAGTCGGAGGCACTCAGGGCTGATGTGGCTGCCTCATCCTGAATTTGGCAACTGATTTCCCCCATGCAAACCGCTTCCCCCACGTCTACGCTGCTCGGCGATCGCTCCCCCGCTGAGTTTCTGGACACCTACTGGCAGAAGAAGCCCCTGGTGGTTCGGGACGCCCTTCCGGACTTTCACTCGCCCCTCTCGCCCAACGAGCTGGCCGGGCTCGCCTGCGAAGACGGCGTCGAGAGTCGTCTCATCCTCGAGCAGGGCGGTGAGT
>CAZTDC010000594.1:0-2148 GCA_964612165.1 uncultured Salinivenus sp. | reverse complement strand
CGGGATCGTGCCGCAAGGGCCGATCTCACTCTAAGAAGTGCACCCGGTAGACACAAGCGAGACCGGGAATCTAACGCCGAACTCCGGAAATAAGCCGATTGTAACCTTATCGGATCTTAAAGCAGCCGAGGTCGCCTAGACAATCCGAACTCCTGGTCTAGAGGATGCGGAGAAATATCGGCAATAACGTGCTTTTGTGGAGAGATCACTCTCCTAGCAGAGAGACGGCCAGGGAGGCCACTCTCGATTTCATCAGCGCCCTCGGGCGGCTATTGAGCTTCCTCCGGTCGGCCCGACCCGGGTTGAAACCGACTCAGGCTCCCTGTGGGCCCGGTAGATCGCTTCCGCGATCTTGCGGCCCCCTTGCTCGCCAGGCTCGATCTGCATGGTAAAGTCTTCAGGGCTAGAGCAGACCCGCCGCAGGTCAATTGTGGGAAGCCCGTGGTCGAGCGCTGCCTGTAAAATGGCGTCGTTCCACATTGTCAGGGCAGCCTCGATAACCTGCTGCCGGCCGCTTGCCCTCTCGAAGTCGCCGTTGTAGATCGTGCAGACGGTTGTGGGCAGTCCCAGACGGAGAACCTGTTTCAGGCACGCCCGATAGGACTCCGCGAAGCGCCCGATTGCCTGCCTCAACTCCCCGAGACCGCCGGCTACGGTTTCAGTTGGACGATCCAGCACGCCGATCTCCCGTACCGCGTCGTTTCCACCGACGCTCAAGACCAAATGGGTCGCATCGCCGGGCATCTCCTCCAACTGACTTTCTACGTGCGCAGTGGTTGCACCGTCCACGGCCAAAAGCGTCGCGCAGTCCTCCTCCGGAAGAAGCTGAGAAAGGCAGTCGATGACGGCAGGGCCGCCGGCCGTGTACGCGCCGTTGTCCAAGGTCGAGTCACCAAGCAACGTGATGTGCATCGGAGAGCTGAAACCGTCTGGTTAGAGCGTTAAGGAGAAACGAGGCACTTACCTGCGATCGGAGAGAGGAAGAGGGCCTACCACGAGGATGAAATACCGCCGACTGTGGGTGTGAGGAAGGGGTGTGCAGGTACTTCTCTCAATGCCAACCCACCCGCCTAGAGACTAGTTCGAAACAGAAGCATGTTTAAAATATGTGAGATGGGCTGTATATTGTCCCACGCGAAACTCAAACTTTCCAGTTCCAAAGAGAACTGGCTTTTGTGACCGATCCTGCCTTTTCCCGTACGCCAGCCGGCAACAACGGGTTGGGCGACAGCAACGAGCCGACCGGCAGCTCCACAGGCGCCGATTCTTCGTTGGAGAGCGCCGACCTAGGCGAAAAGATGGCGATCGTCTCCATCAGCCTGGCTGAGACCGGTAAAAAAACGCTCGCCCGACCGCTTTTTTTCTCCCGCATCGAGGCGTTCATCACGAAGCGCTTTGGCGACCCGCCGTACTACTCGAATGGGGTGGCAGGCACCCTGCCGGAGCACACCGCCCGGGCGGCTCCGTTTGTCAAGGCCACCCGGCGCTTTCTGGAGATCATCTACCGGGAGGGCTATGGCTACAAGAAGGTCGGCGTGCAGCTCTACGACATCCGCCCGAAGCGGCCCCATCAAAAGCCTTTTTGGGAGCCGCGCTACGGGCCGCCGGCGAAAGCAGGACGAGGACCTGATGGCGGCCGTCAACCGAGTCAACCGGGAGCATGGCAAAGGCGCGGTGAGCCTCGCGGCCACCGGTCTTCCCGAAAGCGTTACCTCCAAACAGAGCAACAGCTCCGAACAGAAGGAGTGGACGATGAAGCGCCAGTATAAATCGCCCCGGTACACGACACGGTGGGAGGAGCTTCCCACCGCTCGGGCGTAGAGCCTCTGCCTAACGCCTGTGGCCGGGGACTTTCTTCGTCATGGAGTCGTACCACGGGCCGAACCGGTCGTAGAGAGCCGACCCGATCGGCCGCTTCTGAGGAAGCTTCTGAGCCTTCGGCCGCCGCGGCCGTGGCCACTGAGAAACGGCCCGCAGGGACAGGGCCGCTTTCGCCTGCGCTCATCCAGAGACGCAAGAAGCCAAACCGCCTCCAGGCGCGTATCGGGCATCGGGATCGGTTTGAAGCTATCCGGCAAAAGCTGGGCGTGCTGGCTAGAGTAGTGCATGGGTCTCGTCAAAAAAGAACTGGATACATAACGCGAGCCA
>CAZTDC010000593.1:0-2150 GCA_964612165.1 uncultured Salinivenus sp. | reverse complement strand
CCCCTCCCCACAAGACCTGCCTCGCAAAAACATAAACGTCTCATCCCCTCCTGCCATCATCCAGGGCGGCGTGAGCATCGGCGTCTCCTGTTTGAGGGCGAGTGGACGGCCGGAGAACATCACACCTACGACTTTGAACTGACCATTCCCCCGGCCCCGACACCTACCACGACAATTATCTGTTATCTAAACGTGAGCTGGCGCCTGAAGGCCCATGCCGACATTCCGTGTGCACTGGACCCGACCGCGGAGCACAAATTGCAGTTGGAACCCAATGGCACCGAGGACGACTTTCGGGTTGGAGACCAAGACCTGATCGAAAACAACCTGTTGACCACAGACGACGATCAATCCATTTCCTGGAGCGGGGTTCTCTTCGGCGGCCTCTTCATGGGAGTGAACCTGTCGTAGGCGGAGCCTTCTGCTTCCAGTCTCTCCTCCAGACTGTTTATTGGCGTCTTTGCATTGATTTTCTTCTTAGCGGGCGGGGTCGTTTTCTACCGTTCCCTCCGAAACTACTTCGCCGAAAGACGCCTGGGAGAGCTGGAGATGACTCTGGAGTCCGCCGAAGCAATCCCGGGCGAGCGGCTGCGGTGTCGAACCACAATCGCTTCCCCCGGAACGATCAATCTCAATGAGATCACCGTCTCCCTGCACGGCTACGAAGAGGTCGTCTCTGGAAGTGGAACGAGCCAAACGACCTACACCCACACAATTCACCCGAGGAAGCCCCCATTCAGCAATCGAAAAAGGCCACCGTTCGCGGCGACAGGCGCACGTCCAAAACCAACGTCACGGCTCCCGATTCCGCTCCGTACTCCTTCTACGCCGACGACAATCAGATAAGGTGGGACGTAGAGGTGCACGTTGACGTGCCCAACTGGCCCGACTGGGTGCACACCGAGCTCCTAACCGTCCGACCAGAGTCAAGATAACTGGATCCTCTCATTCGTGCAGCGTCGACTATTCGGAGAGGTTGCGTCTAAGGACGCGCTTCTCGATGTTCTTTGTCGGTACGGCTCTCTTACGCTCATTGACGTCGCTTTCCGCTTTCATGGCATCCACGATTGCTTCCGTTTCTACGGACGAGTTTCTCCAGCGAGCCGACGCTCCCGACCACAACATTCTCGACGTGCGCCCCATGGCGGCCTACAATGGCTGGCGCCTGAACGGCGAGCCGCGTGGGGGACACGTCCCCGGGGCAAAGAGCATTCCGTTCCAGTGGACCCAGTACATGGACTGGGTGGAGGTCCCCGAGGAGAAGGAGCTTCGTCCCGACGCCCCCGTCACCGTCTACGGAGGCACGGTTGAAGAGGCTGAACAAATGGCCGACAACCTGAAGCGCCTCGACTTTGACGACGTGAGCGTCTACGACCGCTTCATCGACGACTGGGCCGCTGATCCGGATCGCCCCCTCCACCACCTGGAACGCTACCAGCAACTGGTGCCGCCCGAGTGGCTCAAATCGCTGCGGGCCGGCAACGACCTGAAAAGCTACGAGGGCGAGGACTACGTGATCTGCCACGCCCACTTTGGCAACCGGGCCGACTACGAGAAGGGACACATTCCCGGTGCCATCCCCCTCGACACCAACCTCCTGGAGTCGCCGGAGACCTGGAATCGGCGCGATCCGGACCAGTTGAAGTCAGCCCTCGAAGATTTGGGCATCCGCCACGACACGACGGTCGTCCTTTACGGGCGGTTCTCCTACCCGACGTACGACCAGGAGCATCCCGCTCAGAGCGCGGGCCACCTCGGGGCCATGCGCTGTGCCGCCATCATGCTGTACGCCGGTGTCGAAGACGTCAAAATCCTCAACGGCGGCCTCAACACCTGGGAATCGGCCGGATACGAGACATCGACCGAAGCGGTCTCACCCGAGCCGGTAGACGACTTCGGCATCGACGTGCCGGCCCACCCGGAATACATGATTGATCTCTCGGAGGCAAGGAGTCTTCTGCAGGCGGACGACGGAGACCTCGTGAGTGTGCGCAGCTGGGCCGAGTTTATTGGCGAGCGCAGCGGCTACCACTACATCGACGCGAAGGGGCGCATCCCGGGCGCCGTGTTCGGCAACTGCGGGAGCGACGCCTATCACATGGAGAACTACCGCAACTTCGACTACACGACGCGGGAGTTTCCGGAGATCG
>CAZTDC010000592.1:0-2153 GCA_964612165.1 uncultured Salinivenus sp. | reverse complement strand
CTTCACGACGCGCCGGTAGTGGTTCACCATCTGCTGGCCGTGGTGGTGAATCCCCTTCGGGCGGATGGGCCCCGCGTAGCCGGTCTTGATGGCGGGCACGCCCACGGAGTCGTACAGCGCGAAGGCGTCCTTCATCTGGCGCTCGTAGGCGGGCACGTCGCCACCCGTCTCGTGGTGTCCGATGAGCGCGACGCCCTTTTCCTCGCCGTAGTCCACGACCTCCTGGAGATCGAAGTCGGGATACGACTCGGTGAAGTCGAATTCGTCGCCCCCGAGCCAGGTCTCCCATCCGGTATTCCAGCCCTCTACCAGCACGCCGTCGATGTCGTGCTCCGCCGCAAAGTCCATGTAGCGCTTCGCGCGCTCGGTGGTGGCGCCGTGGGTGCCCTCGCGGCCCCACGAGTATTTGTCGATGTGCATCCCCCACCAGATGCCGATGTACGTCATCGGCTCGATCCAGGAGGGGTTCTCAATCTTCGAGGGCTCGTTGAGGTTCTGCAGGAGGTGCGACTCGATGAGGGCGCCGGGCCGATCGGCGATTTGGAGGACGCGCCAGGGCGTCCGGTGCGGCACACTCGCCTTTACCTTCACGCCGTCGGGCCAGGGCACGAGGGTGGCGTGGAGGGTAGTGGGCGTGTCCGGGTCGGCGCGGAGCGTCAGGCTCGAATAGTCGGTGAGGGCCGCCTCGTGGAGGGCGAGGTATCGGTCCTCGTCTGGGCTTCGAAGCGTGAGCGGTGGGTTGACGGCACCAGGGTGCGCCTCCTTCACGCTCGTGTCGGGCGGTCCCCCCTCCACCTCTTCGAGATACGAGTTGTAGCTGATCGTGGCCGCGCTGTCGCGGATTGCGCTCAGCGGCGTCTCGCGGTAGACCCACTCGTAGTTGTCGTAGTCGTCGGGAATCCACCAGGCGGTGTGGTCCGTCGTGAGGCGGAACTGGGTCTCCTCTGAGGCGATGCGGAGCGAGTCGAGGTTCGGCTGCTCGGGCCACCGGTAGCGGAAGGCCACGCCGTCGTCGTAGGCCCGCAGCACGAGGGTGAGCCGTCGCTCCGGCTCGTCCGTCTCCTGCAACCGGATCGTCCGTTCGGCGAAGTGGTTGCGCACCGTGTCCTGCGTGCCCCACACGGGCGTCCACGTGCTATCGACCGTGCGCCGGGTCGACCCCGTCACTTCGAAGCCGTCGCGAAGGGGCGGGCCGTTGTCGAGCGCAAAACCGAGGGCGGAGGGTGCCACGAGCGTGTCGCCGTCGGCCACGACGTGGTAGTGGGGCTGGCCATCGTGCAATTCAATGCCGATGGTAGTTGAGCCGTCGGGGGAGGTTGCGTTCATTGGGGCAGGGGAGGAGCAGGCGGTGAGAGAAAGCGCGAGCGCAGTGGCGACGGTCAAAGCAAACGGGACGGGACGAGGGATAGGCATGACGAGCGGAGAACGGGATGAGACGGGATTGAATGAGGGAGCTTATCGCGTCGGCGGAGCGTCGAGAGATTTCACAGTGGCGATTCATCAGGATACTGCGTGCGCGGCGGAACCCCCAGGGCGCGTCTGGTTGCGATCTTCCATGTATTCCGTGCACCTATTTGCAGCGCCCACCGATCCGTGCACAGATTTGAACAAGTGAAAACAGGTGCAAGGTGAACAATGAGGCCCGAGAACGGCTCCGCCCGGCTACTATTTCTGCCCGTCGGTCGGTCGCAGCACTACATCGGTCGCAGCACTACACCGGTGCGGCCCGGCACCTCCAGCAGAAGCGCGGTGCCGTCCTGCTGGACCCGCACTGAAGCGCCCTCGGGCACCGTTCGGAGGGGCTCGTACGACTGTTGGAGGGAATCGGGCACGGGCACGCGAGCGCTGTGGGCCTCGGCGCTTCGGTTGAGCGCAACGAGTAGGGTGTCGGTGGCGTGGGTGCGGGCGTAGGTGAGCAGGTCGCGCTCGTCGTCAGCCTGCATCACCCCGACGGTGCCACGGCGCAGGGCCTCGTGATTGCGACGGAGGGAGATGAGATCTCGGTAGGTCGCAAACAGAGTGTCATCGAAGCGCACCGGATCGGCCGGGCGATCGTGGCCGAACGGGTGATTGTCCTCCACGTCGTACTCCCGGTCGGGCCACACCATCGGCTTGCGGTCGTCGGGATCGTCGGCGCCCCACATGCCGGCCTC
>CAZTDC010000591.1:0-2154 GCA_964612165.1 uncultured Salinivenus sp. | reverse complement strand
CGCGACGGCTTCGTGATTGCTGAGGGGGCGGGGGCGATCTTGCTCGAAACGCTGGAGCACGCCCGCCAGCGGGGGGCGTCCATCTACGCGGAGGTGGCGGGGGTCGGAAAATCGAATGATGCTCACCATTACGCCGCCCCCGATCCGGACGGACATGGGGCAGCCCTCGCGATGGAAAATGCGGTCGAGGATGCGGGCCTGTCCCCGACCGACGTCGATCACATCAACATGCACGCGACCTCCACGCCCGTCGGGGATGTCATCGAGTCCGACGCTGTAAAGGAGGTCTTTGGCGAGCACGCCTACGACATCAACATCTCGGCTACGAAGAGCATGACCGGGCACATGCTCGGCGCCGCTGGGGCGGCTGAGGCCATCGCGACCATTCTGGCGATTCACGAAGGAACGGTGCCCCCGACCATCAACGTGGAGGAGCTCGACGAGGAGTGCGACCTCAACTACACGCTTCACGAGCCTGTCGAGCGGGACGTGACGGCGGCTCTCACCAACGCCTTCGGCTTTGGGGGGCACAACACAACCGTCGCGCTCACGGCCTTCGAGGACTGACGGTGGATTTGAGATTTGATCGACTGGATCGGGATCGGAGTGTAGACGGGCGGCGGCACGAGAGGGGGGAGCTAAGCGTTATCGTGTTTGCGCATCCTTTCTTATCCGTCCGAGTCACGACATGGCTGATGTTCAGTTCACCGACGTTCCGCTCAACGAATCAGGGGCGGTTCCGCCGGAGTACACGTGCGACGGAGAAGACGTCTCGCCCGCACTGGCGTGGGCTGCGCCGCCGGACGCGGCCGAAAGTCTTGTGCTCATCGTCGACGACCCGGATGCGCCTGTGCCGGGTTCGTTCACGCACTGGGCACTTTTCAACCTCTCTTCTGAGGTGACTGCTCTCCCACGCGACTACCATGCCGGTGACCCGCGGCTTGAGGCTGATGCCCTCGATCCGAAAGAGGGGGTCAACGACTTTGGGGACGTGCAGTATGGGGGGCCTTGTCCGCCGGTCGGTGAAGAGCACCGCTATGTCTTCTCGCTCTACGCCCTCGACACGACGCTCGATTTTGAGGACGGCGCCGATCCGGATGAGGTGAGGACAGCGATTGACGGACACGTGGTGGGGGAGGCCGAATTCGTAGGCACCTACAAGCGTGGATGAGCCGGACGCGCGCAGACGCGGTTCTACGTGGGAGAACCGGCGAGGTACTCAACGAGGATCGAGCTGGCAACTGCCACGGTGAGGGACTGGCACGGCGTTTGAGCGAAACGTGTTGGCTCGGTCGACGGGGGCACTTCGGAGATGCTGCAGTCTGTGTGTTCTGAATCGGGGGGAGCGGTTGAGACAACGATTTGTAGGATCGGCGGTCTCGTGCCAGGTGGTTTGTCGGGGCGAGTGCTGCGGATGCATGTTTTCACTGCGTGTTCTGCGCCGATGATTCGACGCCTTCTTCTGAGCTTGAGTCTCCTCGGGATGGTCGTCCCCGTTTCCGTCTGGGGACAGACCGACGGCCTTCTCCAACTCGACGACGAAGCGCACCGCTTCCTTCAGGTCCAGAAAACAAAGGGCCACCTTCCGGATGCCTTCCTGTCCCACCAGCCCCTCTCGGTGTACGAGGCCCGGCGCTACCTCGACACCCTCGCGGTCCGCGACAGCGCCGAGCAACTGCTCTCCCCATCGGAGCGCGCTCGTTTGACACGCCTTCGGGGCGAAGCGGCCCGGCCGGGGGCAGCATGGGCGCAGCGTACCTTCTCGCTCTACGACAATGGACAAGACCTCACTTCCTGGAGCGGCTCCCGCTACGGGCTCCAGATCAATCCGCTGTACGATGGGCACTTCGGGCCGAGCCTCCACGGGGAAGATTCTGATCGCGTGGCGAACAGCACGGCCTGGCGCAACACCCGAGGGCTTCGCCTCTCGGGCCACATCGGGAAATACCTCTTCTTTGAAAGTCGGGTTGCAGAGAACCAGTGGAAGCCGGTCTGGGACGAGTTTGCCAACAACACCGCTCCGCGGGTGGGCCACATCTCCTTTCACGATCCGGGGACGGCCTACGACTACTTCGGTGCGGTTGGGGTCATTGGCATTCACACCCGCCATGTCGAGGTTCGGCTTGGCCGCGATCGCAACCACTGGGGGCGGGG
>CAZTDC010000590.1:0-2155 GCA_964612165.1 uncultured Salinivenus sp. | reverse complement strand
GTAGGGACGAGCACTCTAACCGTCCTTTAATCCACTCTTCGTTCCATTTGACATAAAAAGCGCTTACATTAGCACGTTCACGCTACTGCGTTCTTTCGGAACGCGCTCGCGATTGCTTTCCTCACCGATTTCCTGTCCGTCATGCCTCTTTCCCTCCGCGCCGCGCTCTGGACCCTGGCCGGGCTGCTTTTGGCCCTGCCCGTCACGGCCCAGAACATGCCACAGAATGTGCCCGACCACAACCGTGCGTCTTTTGAGGCCGTCGATTTCCCCGACCCGAACGAGTACCGCGCCGCCGACGGGCATCCAGGCGATGGGTACTGGCAAAACGAGGCCGACTACCAAATCGACGTGGAGCTCGACACGGCCAACAATCGCCTGTCGGGCCAGCAGACGATCACCTACACCAACAATTCCCCGAGGGAACTGAATCGGCTATGGGTGCAGCTCGAACAGAACTTCTTCAAGCCGGACAGCCGCGGCGCCCGCGTGGTGCCCTCCGACGCCCGGTTCAGCGGCTTCTTCGAGGGGGCCGGCTACGACCTGTCGAACGTGCAGGTCAAGTACAACGACGAAACGATGGCGCCGGACTACTCGGTCGAGGGCACGCGCTTGGTCATTCCGCTTGAGAAGTCCCTCAAGGCCGATGGCGGCACGCTCACCCTCACGATCGACTGGAGCTTCACCATCCCGAAGAAGGGGGCCGATCGCCACGGCCGATTCGACGCGGAACAGGGCACGGTCTACCAGTTGGCCCAGTGGTATCCGCGCATGTACGTCTATGACGACGTGCATGGTTGGAACCACCTTCCCTACCTGGGCCAGGGTGAGTATTACCTGGAGTACGGCACCTTCAACGTCAACATCACGGTGCCGCGCGGCATGCTCGTCGCGGCCACGGGCACCCTTCAAAACCCGAAGACGGTGCTCACCGAGACGCAGCGCGAGCGACTAGACGACGCTCGCCAGAGCGAGGAGACCGTCATGATCGTGGAGCAGGACGAGGTGGGCGACGCCTCGACGCGGCCCGACGGCAGCGGCCCGCTCACCTGGCAGTACACAGCCGAGAACGTGCGCGACTTTTCGTGGGCCGCCTCCGAATCCTTCATCTGGGACGCCGCCAAGGCCGACGCGGGCGACCGCACCGTCCTCGCCCAGTCGTTCTACCCGAAGGAGGGCCTCGGCGGGGAGAAAAAGCCGGGCTGGGAGAAGTCGACCGAGTACGTGCAGCACTCCGTCGAATTCTACTCCGACTTCCTGTCGCCCTATCCCTACCCCAATGCCATCAACGTGGCCGGGATCGTCGGCGGCATGGAGTACCCGCAAATCATGTTCTGTGACGTAAATCGACGTGGACGCCAGCTCTTCGGCGTTACCGACCACGAGTTCGGTCACACCTGGTTTCCTATGGTCGTGGGCTCCGACGAGCGGCGCTGGGCCTGGATGGACGAGGGACTGAACACGTTCATCAACCGATACTCGACGGCCGATTACTACGGTGGGAACGTCCAGCGGAACCTGCAGGGCATGTCGCAGGGAATGGCCCAACGGTTTGCTCCCTCGCCCATGTCCGATCAGCCAATCATGACCTATGCCGATCAGGTACGAGACCAGGCGCTGGGTGCGCTTGCCTACTTCAAGCCGGCGCTTGGGCTCATGCTCCTCCGCGAGTACGTAATCGGAGAGGAGCGCTTCGACACCGCCTTCCAGGCCTACTTCGACCGGTGGGCGTACAAGCACCCGCAGCCCGCCGATTTCTTCCGCACCATGGAGGACGTAACCGGGGAGGACCTCGACTGGTTCTGGCGCAGCTGGTTCTACGAAACCGACATGCCGGACCAGGCCGTGGACAGCGTGGCCACCGGTGACACCACGACCGTCACCCTCGCGCAGAAGAAAGATCTTATGCTGCCCATGACGGTGTCGATCACCTATGAGGACGGCTCGACCGAACAGCGCCGCATTCCGACCGAGGCGTTCTTCACGAAAGACACCCATACGCTCACCTTCACGGAGCGCTCCCTGAAGAAGGTGGCCCTGGATCCCAACCGGCTCCTGCCAGACGTGGACCGGGACAACAACACCTGGACCGCGTCAGAAAAATCCGACGAGATGTCGTCGTCCGAGAACCAGTGACGACGAACCGATGACGAGG
>CAZTDC010000589.1:0-2156 GCA_964612165.1 uncultured Salinivenus sp. | reverse complement strand
CACACCCCGCGCCTCGCGGGAATGTTTGCCCTCCCCGGTGCTTTCGAGGATCTCGTCCGGGACCCCGCGCAGAAGGCTCACCTTCAGGCGAACACATACGCGGCGCTGAAGGAACTGCAATTCTGCCTCGATGCGGGCCGGGACGAACGGCAGGAGGTCGGAGCCATCGAGTTCAACTACGACAGCCCCGCCGTTCCGAACCTCGAACTTTCCCCGCACGACCAGCTTTTCGACCTCTGCCTTCTTTTGGGCAACCAGAACGCAAGAGGCAAACTTTCCGGTATTGAGGAGTTCTACCGGCTGATGGCTCGCAGTCTCTTTCAGTGTGTAAGCACTCCGTTCAGGGCGCACGCCGATTCATTTCTATTGGCGTCTCAGGCGATAAGTGGAGGGTTGAAATGCCCAAGGACAAACTTGGATCGTTCATTCGGGACGATCTCCACGTCGGTATTGTCTTACCCCGCCGCCCATGTGGCGGAGTACTGCACCTACCGCACCGCCGAGTCGGTCGTCCAGGACCACCTAATCGGGGCCTCCCCTTCTGAGGAGACGCTACGCGCCCGCCTTTCGTACTTTCTCAGCAATCACGACCTCGAGGACCGTGGGGACTCAACCCAGCTCCTCGAAAGCCTTCTCCGAACGGAAAGCCTTAACTCCCTCGACCCGGACCCTAAAGACGGAAGGCCTGTGTCCGCCGAGTGGTTCTCGCTTCCAGACGAATATGGTGAGGACCTCGGCGTGGAAGAATTTGCCCGTCAAATCCAAAGCCAGCAGAGCACCTTTTCCGCCGAGACCCTCCCAAAAATCAAAACCCTCGCCGATCAGAACCGCAGCCATCGGATCGGGGAGCCGGGCAATTCTCAGAACCCTCCCCTCCGCACGATCGTCGAGGAGCTTGCTCTCTCGACCGCGGCGGAGCACGGGACCCGGGCCGCCTACCAGATCCTGGAGATGCTCGAAGAGGCGTCCATCCAGATGCGTACCGAATTCCGGGAGAAACAAAGCGAGTGGATGGAGCGGAAGAAGTGGCTCACCCGAGAGCTTGCGGACGATGCCAATGAGCTTGCACAGGTCGGCACGATCAAGGCCCTCTTTACCAGCGAGGATGAGAATCTAAAGAAGCACCTGATCCAGCTCTACAACGAACTCGCTGAAGGGGCAATGTGGGAGGCAGCCCGTTCGGCGGCAATTCAGGTGCTGGAGAACCTGCTCGCGGAGGCCCGGGAAGTCGGCTCCCAGTGGGAAAATCTCGTGTCGAAGCTGACACGTCTGCGCGAGACGCTGCGCACCGAAGCAACTGAGCGGGAAACGCACCGCCGTGAAGCAGGGGCGGTCGTGGAGCGCGAGATCACCCGTCCCGGACATGCACGGCGGTATTACCAGAAACACGCGCCGAGCAGCGAGGAGGCCTTCGCCGTGGTGCTTGACGCCTGCGAGGAGGCATCCGGCCGCCGGGCGGCACTTTTCCATGAGGCCCTCAAGCAGGGAGCGACGGCATTTGGGGAGGAGGCGCTGATCGATCCTCTGCACGACCACATCGCACCTCCAATTTTGGATACGGACGTCGCGGAATTCGCGGAGAACAATCCGGACGAAGTCGTGGAGGGCGATGGGTCGAGTGTTCTTCTGGAGGGCAGAGGAAAAGATGCTCTCAGACAGGCGCTCGACGCTCAGGCGGAGCTTTGCCGACCCTTCTGGCCTGCCCTTCCACTGGGACCCGTCGAATTCGAGGAGCTCAAGGGAATTGATGTCCCACCAAACCGCTTAGAGATGGATGGGAACCCAGTTTATTCGCCGGTGATCGACGAGTGGATGGAGACGCACGGATTTAGAGGAATCCGATCGATCGACCAGCGTGAGATCGTTCTAACCAGGCTTACGATGGGCGCCCGGGCCTTCTACCTCCGCCCATGCGAGGACTGGAAGTCAACGTACGACCAAGTTGACGCGGAGTACGAGTACACGATGCACGTCCACCCGGCCCTACGAGAGATCCCCGATCTCTTCCCGGATTCGGAATAGACTGGTGGGGGCAATTTCTCGCAGCATTTCGGGGGCTGGTAACAGCTGCTCGGGCCCCTACCTCTGCCCGTTTTCTCTACAGAAGAATTCCCTCAGGCAGAGATGGACGTGGTGCATACTGCCTTGAACACCCT
>CAZTDC010000588.1:0-2163 GCA_964612165.1 uncultured Salinivenus sp. | reverse complement strand
CCGATGGTGAGGGCGATGCCCCAGCCGAGTCCGGTGGAGAAGAGGGCCTGGCCGAGGGCCGTGACCCAGGTTTCCCCGCGGGCGAGGGCCGTCCAGTCCACGTCGAACGTGAAGATGAGGCCGTCCGCCGCGCCGGGGAGCGTGAGGGCGCGAATGGTGATGGCGAGAAGGGCAAGAATGAGACCGGGCACCGCGTAGACCACTAGCCGCTCGATGCCGCGCCGAATGCCAAAGTAGAGCACGACGCCGACCAGGACCATCACGATCGTGTGCATACCCAGGTTGAGGATCGTGCTCGCCTGGAAGGCCTGCCAAAACGCCTCCGGTTCGAAGCCCGCGCCCGAGAAGGTGAAGAGCAGCGAGTGCACCGCATAGTAGAGCGTCCATCCCACGACGGGGGCGTAGTAGGACATCAGCACCACGTTGACCAGCAACACCACCACGCCGAGCCCAATCAGTCCCCGCGAGGAGACGATCTTCCGGAAGGCCCCGATCACGCCGCGTCCGGTGTATCGACCCAGCGCCACCTCGGCGATGAGGCCCGGGATGGCCAAAATCAAGAGAAGGGCGAGATACGCTAGGATGAACGCGCCCCCGCCCTGCTCGCCCGCGATGTATGGGAAGCGCCAGATGTTTCCGGCGCCCACCATGGCCCCGAGCATCGCCATGAGGAAGCCGAAGCGCGATCCCCATTGGGCGCGAGAAAGCTCTACGTTCGTCTCAGACATGGGACGTGTAAACCTCGCTGCTCATTCCGAGTGACCGATGGCCAGGCAATTGCACAGAACCATTCTGTGTGGTAGGAGCCCCTTCTGTCTACGAGCACGCTGAGCAGCATGCCCTGAACGAAACTGAGTCCAGATTCGAATGGATGGCGCAACTGCCTTGACCGCCCGCAAACTTATAGAAGCGGCGCCGAAATTCCGAACTGGAGGAACCATCCGGGGGGAATGGGCGCATGATGGATGAGCGTGACACTGGCGATCGATCCCTTTCACCCCATGACCGCACTGCGCTGGACGACCATCCTGGTTCTCGCCGTCCTCCTGGTTGGGTGTGGAGGCTCGGAGGGACAGTCCGACCCGAACACGGAGCCGGAAGCCTCCGCTCAGAAAGAGGCTCCTGCTCAGAGCAACGAGGCCGATCCGCCGACCGTCAAGAAAGTCACCCATACCGACGCGATGAATGCGGTGAAGCAGTCGGAGGCGACAATTACGGTCATCAACTTCTGGGCGACGTGGTGCGTCCCCTGTGTCGAGGAGTTTCCCGCGTTTACGAAGTTGGATCGAACGCTTGCGGATCGGGGCGTGGACGTCATGTTTATCTCGACCGACTTTCCAAGGGAGAAGGGGAAGGTCGTCAAGTTTCTTGCCGAGCACGGCGTTACGGGCACCTCCTACCTCAAGACCGGCAATGCCACCGAGTTTGTCAACGGATTTAGTGAGGACTGGAGCGGGGCCGTTCCGGCGACGTTTGTGTACGACAGCGACGGCACGCTGCTCGACTTTTGGGAGGGAAAGGTCTCCTACGACGAGCTGAAATCACGTGTGACCAAGCATCTTGAGCAAGCGTAGGGGCAAAAGGAGATCTGCTTCTACTATTTTCCCTGCTTCCGGGGGGCGGAAGCGAGAGTGAAGACTGGGGCGTAGAGTGAACGGAAACGAGGCCGGCATGCACTGAATGGGGGACCCGAGGTGAGAATATGGTCCAACGTGAAGACAACGGTAGCCCCGTGCGCCCGTCGCCGCAGGACGGGAAGACGCGCATCGTCCACCTCACGACGGTTCATCATCCGTTCGATCCCCGAATCTTCTACAAGCAACTTGCTTCACTGAGTGAGGCCGGATTCGACGCGCACCTGATTGCTCCCCATCATCAGGCCGAGCGCAAGGAGGGGGTGACGATTCATCCGCTTCCCAAGCCGGAGAACCGGTGGCAGCGTCTCGCGCTTCAACCGACAGTCTTTCGGGCGGCTCGGTCTCTGGAAGCGGATCTCTACCAGGTCCACGATCCCGAACTCATCCTGCTTGCTTTTCTGCTTCGGAGTCGAACCGGGGCCCGGCTCATTTACGACATGCACGAGGATTACCGGGCGAAAGGCGTTCTGGTCGGACGGGCGCTCCGCGTGTTGGAACGGTGGTGCTTTCGATGGGTCGATCACGT
>CAZTDC010000587.1:0-2164 GCA_964612165.1 uncultured Salinivenus sp. | reverse complement strand
GCGGAACCCTCGATAGCGAGACGGAAGCTGAGATTCGGGCAGTGACGAGCGGCGGGCAACCGCTCCCCGAGTCGACCCGCTCCTTTTTCGAGTCACGGTTCGGGCGAGATTTCTCCGACGTGCGGGTACACACTGGCACCGAAGCCGATAGGTCTGCGAGATCAATCAACGCCGAGGCGTTCACTATGGGAAGCCACATTGTCTTCGGCGGCGGAAACTTCCGGTCGGCCGCCAGCGGCGGACGGGAACTCATCGCCCATGAGCTAGCCCACGTCGTGCAACACAGCGCTTCGAGCCGTCCGAAACGGGTTCACCGTCAGGCGGCTTCCGCTTCGGGGGGGCAGGGCCGGCAGCCTCCCACCACCGACTCCTACGAGTCGGACAGAACGACGACCTACGTGGTGCAACCGGGAGACACCCTCTGGGACATCGCCGAGCGACAGTACGGTGATGGACGACTGTGGCCGGCGATTCACCGGGCGAACCGTGACAAAATCGACGATCCGAACAGGATCTATCCCGGACAGGAGCTGACGATTCCACCACGGAGTGAGGCCGAGGCGGCCAGCCGACGAGCATCCTCCGAAGAGACGGCGAGGGAAACCTCCTCTGACGGTGACACCTCCTCGGACGGCGAGACGATGACGTTCTCCGAAGAGGAGGCCGTGTCGGTTTCTTCCGAGAGCGAGACGACGACCACCGCCGAAGAGGAGACGGCGACAACCACCGCCGAGGGTGAAACCAAAGAGACCACCGCCGCGGCCACAGGAGAGTCCGGTGGGTGGCTCGATTCGAGCCTACAGTGGGTCTGGGGCGTCCTCCAGGGCGATTTCAAGGAAGACCCGTCGGTCAGCCAGGTCGTCGTTCGTACGTTGCTGACGCTCATTCCGTACGTCGATCAGGTCGCCGACGTTCAGGACCTGACTGCGGCCGTCTACAAACTGGCGTGGCAGGAGCGGACCGACGAGTTCGGACCGTGGTTCGACCTGTTCCTGACTGCCGTCGGGTTCATCCCCGAACTCGGTTCGGCGATCAAAGGTGTTGTGAAGGTCATCCGGAAGAGCGATGGGGGGACGACCCTGCTCAAGAAGCTCTCGGGACTCACCGACGACGTCCCCAAACTGCTGAACCGGATGATCGACACGCTCGAAGACAACCGGAAGTTCATCGGCGAAAAGGCGGCGGAGTTGCTCAGGAGCTTCGCGCGGAAGGCCGACAACATCGCCTCGAAGCTCGAAGCGGTGCCGTGGGTGGTCCCGATGTCCGACAAGATGGGCGAACTCGCCGCCGAACTGCGACGGGTCGCCAGTAACTGCCGGGAGCTGGCGAAGGAAGCGCCGGAGAAGATGGACGAGATCATCGATGAGGTCGTCGATGATCTGAAAGACGCGCGGCGGCGGATAGAAGACGACGACGTCGATCAGAAACCGCCACGTAAAGGTCCAAAACCCGACGAAACCCCACGGACACTGGCAGAGCAGTTGACTCTGCAGGAGGCACGGGCGGGAGCCGGTGAAGTATTGCCCATGCGAGATTTGGCAGACGAACCTCGGTTAGTCGACAACTACGGACCGGGAGAGTGGGTGAAAAAACAGCACATCCATCGAAAGCCCAACGGTGACAAAATCAACGTCCACTGGTTCCACAACGAGTCGACCGGACAGGACGTCGAATTCAAATTCAAAACGCGTGATCCGAAGGCACCGGTCAACAGATAATAAAAAGGACTGACAGGTCGATCCAACCGGCGTCGGTCCTCGTCGTCTGGATCGTCGGGGCCACCGAGGGTCGACACGCGCCCCCGGCGTCGTCTTGGAACCGAGTAGCAGTCGGGTCGAGTGATACCCCGGATTCTCGTAGTGATCGGCCGTTCGACAGCCGTGCGGCCAGTTCGGGGCGACGGTCGGCGGTTCGAGCAACGCGTATGTGTGGGACGCCGGGTAGGCGGCCGCACAGGTGGGAATAACCGCCGAGGACGACCGCGACAGTGAGGGTCTCTTATGCTCTCGTTTCCGTTCTCAGTCGTCGAGCCGCTGTCGTCGGGTCGAAATTCATTGCCCGTGGATCAGCTCCCGATACTCTCCGAACACTTCCGGATCCACCAGTCGGCCCGTCTTCTGTAGCTCCCGCCGCAGCGCCCGAACAACGTGCCGCATCTCCACCG
>CAZTDC010000586.1:0-2166 GCA_964612165.1 uncultured Salinivenus sp. | reverse complement strand
CAGGGTGGGAAACAGAGCGTCCACTATCAGGATCTTGTTCGCCTCAATCCAACGGGCGAGGAGCTTGAAGAGGCCCGGGCGTGGGCGGAGTCAGAGGACCCTTCTCCAATCGTCGCCGATCACATCGACCAGGTTATTCGCCATGTCCGAAACGACGCCGAGTAGCATAGGAGAGGGCCTGGATGAAGCTGGGATCGAAGCCGTGTGGACGCAGTGGTCGGCTCTGGGTGCGGGGACGCTTCAGGGCGGTAGTTCGGTCTCCGCGATGATCGATCCAGAGGCCCTTCTTCTCCTTTCCCTTTACTTGATTCCGAAAGAGAGGCGTCTCCGTGACCTGACGAGGTGGTGGGCAGAAGTCGGGTCGGAGCTCTTGAGCGTGCAGCGGACGAAAACGCTTGCTGAGGACTTCCCCACCGCCGCGGAGGAGCGTCTCCACACGTACAGCTACTGGGCCGTGGAGGCCGGGGACCGGCGCTGGAAGAAGTACGCAGAACGGCCGGAGGGCGCTTCAGGGCGTGACGCACACAGGCGAGAGCGAAAAGGGCCGAAGGAACCGACGCTTCGCTCCCCAAGCTCCCTCCTTTTTCGGCTGCGGGCGGGGTTTGGGGTGAGCGCAAAGGCGGGTGTGTTGGCCTTTCTGCTTGGCACGGGCGAGCAAATGGCGACTACGAAGAAGGCGGTTCAGGCGACTGGATACTCACGGGCAACGGTCAGCGGTGCCTTAGACGATCTGTCTCGGGCCGGATTCATCAGAAAAAGCGGCGGCAGGCCTGCGGAGTACCGCGCCCCGGCCGAGCCTTGGAAGGCTCTTCTCTTCGAGACCGAGCCCGGAAAGAGTGAAGAGGACGCTGGCGGTTCTACATCGAAGGGACCAAAGTGGAGGTACTGGGGACAGCTTTTTGCCTTCCTGGCACGGGCCCGAGAGTGGGCGCGCGAGGCCGAATCCCTGAGCGAGTACATGGCCAGCACCCGCGCTCGCGACCTATTCGAGGAGTTCCGATGGGCCTTGGAAGCAAATCGAATCCAGGTCCCTCTTCCCGACCGGCACACAGGCGGAGAGTATCGTGATGGATTCCTACAGGGCGTAAAGCGGACGACTTGGTGGATTCCAGAGCACCTGTAGTATACTTGTTTGATTTCAATTCCAAGTAGACACCACTGCGAATCATGTGCGGTTTGACTTCTCCCCCAGCGAACGCCGTCTAAAGGAAGACGGCCTCCATGTGCCCTTGGTAATCCTCAAAATCGCTATCGCTCGTGTGCACACGGTCGCAGCCTACCTTCTCCACCGAGGCGGCAATGAGGGCATCGGCCATGGACAGTCCCATCCCGTGGACAATTCGGGCCGCCCGGGAGAGAACGGTGACCGGATCGACGGCGGCCTACTCGAACGCCACCCCGGCCCGCTCCACCACGGCGTCGGTGTATTCCTGGTCGAGCCGTCCCATAAGTCCATGCCGAGTCAACTCAAAGAGCGTCACGGAGCTGACGGCCGCAGGCAGAAACAGAAACGCTGGTTCGTTCGCTGGAGCCGGACTACAGAGCACCTCAACCGGAATTGCTCCGGTCTCCTTGACGGCGCAGTCGCTGATTCTCGTTGTGGAGACCCGGGTCGACGGAGCCTTCGCCCACCATTTCCATGAGTTCGCGACGGGCACGGCGCCGCTCCTCGCGCTGGATTTTTTCCGTAAGGGCCTCGGTGACGTATTTGCTCACGTTGTCCGTACGGCACTTCATATCCTCACCGAGATCATCAGGCACTTGAACGGTGATGTGCATCTGTCTTTCTGCTAATACGAATGATTATAAGTATGTTCATACTTCGGGGTTTTTCAGTCGTTTCAGGCCCAGACAGAAATGGCCCTCCTTCTCACAGCCTGGACCAACTCGTTCCTCACCGCGCGGGAACCGGCTCGCCCGTCCGAAGAGCATTCCGCCATGTGAGCCCGATGCGCAGCCCAATCCGCTCCTCGTAGAACTCGCCTGTGTCGACCGCCACGGCTGCGTTGTAGGATAGTCCCTCGACGACAGAAAGCGCCCCCTGCACCTCGGCAAGAAACGACCACTGGTCGAGGCGACCCGGGCGCCAGCTCGTGGTTGACCTGCAGCGAGGAGTCTGGCAGACCTTCCCTCTCGCCCCGTAATTTCGGCTGTAGGTCCCAAGCA
>CAZTDC010000585.1:0-2171 GCA_964612165.1 uncultured Salinivenus sp. | reverse complement strand
CGCTGCCGCGAGCGAATTGTACAGATTGTGACGCCCGCGAAGGGCCAGCTCGTCTTGTTGCATGAGCGATTCGTCCTCGTCGTCAATTCGAAGAACAATGTGATCGTCCTGCAGATACGCCCCTGCTTCCGGCTCCTCGGACAGCGTGAAGCCGAGCGCTCGAATGTCCTGCTCGTCGGCCGTCCGCTCGACGTAGTCGCGCACCAGCTCGTCGTCGCGGTTGTACACCACCACGTCCCCGGGTCCCTGATTCTGCAGAATGCGAAATTTGGCCTGAGCGTAGGCGTGGAAGTCGTTGTCGTACCGACCCAAGTGGTCCGGCGTAATGTTGAGGAGCACGCTGACGCGCGGGTGAAACGTGTCGACGTGATCGAGCTGGAAGCTGGACACCTCCAGCACTACCACGTCCTGCGGATCCACGTCCATCACGTAGTCCGAAAATGGAAAGCCAATATTGCCCGCCACGAGCGCCTCGCGGTCGGAATCGTCGTCCAGGGCCTTGCGAAAAACGTGTCCGGTCAAGCTGGTCGTGGTCGTCTTGCCGTTCGTGCCGGTAATCCCCACGATGGGCGCCTCGCAAAACCAGGAGGCCGCCTCGATCTCCGAGTAAATGGGAATGCCAGACCGGAGGGCCTGCTGCACGATGTTCGACTGCGTGGGCACGCCGGGACTGATCACAAAAACGTCCGCCTCGATGGCCCGGGAGGTGTGCCCCCCGAACTCGTAGTCGACGCCCACCTCGTCGAGCGTGTCTTCGAGCCCGTCCGGCGCCGCCCCCTGCTCGGTCAGAAACACCTCCGCTCCGGCCTCGGCCAACAGCTGCGCCACGGCCCGCCCACTGCGCGCACCGCCGACGACGGTCACCTGCTTTGTGCGAACGTCTTTCGGCTCCATTCATCCGAAGAGGAAAATTCGTGAGTACAGGAGTGCGTCAAAACAACCCGCTCCTATCATGCAGTCGTTGAACGTTGGAACGTTGAACGTTCAGCTGTTCGGGCGTGGGCAAAGTGGTGTCGAGACAGCAGTCTTTCCGAATGCGGGCATCGTGGCACGGGACAAAAACGTTCAACGCAGTCGAAGGAGCAGAAGGGCAGCGATAACCGTAATGGCCGTCACAATCCAAAAGCGCGTCACAATTTTTGCCTCGTGGAGACCGCGTGCCTCAAAGTGGTGATGCAGCGGCGCCATCAGAAAAATGCGCTGTCCCTCCCCCGTGCGCCGTCGGGTGTATTTGAAGTAGCTGGTCTGCAGGATGACGGACACGGCCTCAGCGAAGTACACGATGCCAAGCAGCGGCAGCAGCAATTCCTTCCGGACCATGAGAATGGTCGTCCCCACCGCTCCGCCCAGGGCAAGCGACCCCGTGTCGCCCATAAAGACCGTCGCCGGATAGCCGTTGTACCAGAGAAACCCGAAGCAGGCCGCCGTCACCGACGACACGAACACCGTGAGCTCTCCGGTGCCGGGCAAAAACATCACGTTCAGGAACGTCGCCAGCTCGATATTTCCCGAAACGTAGGCGAGCGCAATCAGACCGAGCGACACGAACGCCGTCACGCCCGTCGTGAGGCCGTCAAGCCCATCGGTGAGATTGACGGCGTTGGAAACGGCCGTGATGATGAAGACCGCGACGGGAATGTACACGAGCCATCCCAGGTCAACCCCCAGTTCCCAAAACCGGAAGAGGTCGTAGTCGAGCACCTGGTCCTTCAGGAAGGGAATGAACGTGAAGGTATTGTAGTCCGAAAACGCGGGATTGAAGTAGAGCACCCCGCCCACCAGGACGCCAACGCCCACCTGCCCGATCACCTTGAGCGTAGCGGGCAATCCATCCTTTTCTTTTTTCACCGTCTTGATGTAATCGTCGGCAAAGCCCAGTGCGCCAAGGCCAGCGGTCGCGAGCATGACGAGCCAGACGTACGTGTTGGCAATCGCGCCCCAGAGGAGGGTGGCGCCCAGCACCGCCGATAAGATGATGATGCCGCCCATGGTTGGGGTCCCTGCTTTGTGCACGTGGTTCACTGCTCCGGCTTCCTCCCCCTCACGCACCTGCTCCCCCAGCTGCTGCTGCCGCAGCCAGCGGATGATGCTGCGCCCCGCCACCATAGCAATGGCGAGCGCCGTAATCGACGCCAGCGCCGCCCGCACGGTGATAAACCGAATCACCTGGA
>CAZTDC010000584.1:0-2172 GCA_964612165.1 uncultured Salinivenus sp. | reverse complement strand
ATCGATCCAGCGTAGGTGGATCGAAACGAGCGAGGCCTACGGCACGGCGTATCTCGAACTGACCGCGAACAGACTCGCCACCGGCGAGTCGCCGGCGTTCGATCCAGTTGGCTCGGAGGTTCGCTTCGAGTTCGACCGGACGATCGTTCCCGCCGAAGAGAACCCCGACAGCGACGATCGGCGCGAACTGGCGTTCATCGCCGGCGGTCTCTCGTTTCTCCACGGCGACGACGTGGTCGCGTCGTTCGACGTCGGCGATCCGACGAACGAACCTCTGTTCCTCGACGGGGCGTACGGCGCCGAATCGTCCGGCGACCGCTCGTGGCGCTGGCACGGTACTAGCGGAAGCCCACCCCTTTAGGGGTGGGTGTGAGCGGTAGGCACAGGGGAACCATCCACCGCGCCACACTCGGCCGTGATTCCCACGTTACGACTCATCCATCGGCCACCAAACGACGGCTCGACCGCCGACCTTCAACCGCCCCATACGACCCTCCTCCTCCAAGTCCTGCAGTCGCTCGTACACGGCCTGTCGACCGATCGGCAACCTCTCAGCCGCCATCGACGCCGACAATACCGGCGTCTCAGCCTCACGAAATACGTCCAACAACTCCTTGTCACTCACCTTGGCCTCGAATTTTCCACCGCTTTCACGCGACCTATCGTTCTCGCTCATACGCGCCATTAGCTCCCAGTCCGAGTTAACGGTTTGCGTCGTGGTAGACCGTAACCGTTTTAACAACCTTCCACGTAATAGATGGTAGATGCGACGGGTCAACACCTTCGAGGTTAGCCCCCTCCGAGAGAGGGACGAGCTGATCCTCTACGAGGTGCTCGACGCGTCCGCCGCGCTGTGGAACGAACTCACCTACCACCGACGCCAAGCCTTCTTCGACAAGCGGGACGTGTGGAGCGTCGACGCCGAAGAATACCGCGTCAAGTACAAGGGCATCCTCGGCTCCGCCACCGCTCAACAACTCATCCGCCGGAGCGACGAGGCGTGGCGGAGTTTCTTCGCCCTCTTGGAAGACGGCGAAGACCCGTCACCGCCCGGGTACTGGAAGGACAAGAACAGCGACGAGCGCACGCTCCAGACACTCGTCCGCAACGACCAGTACACCCTCGAGTGGGGCGAGTGGTCACGGTTGGAGATTCCGGTCGGCTTCGACCTGAAGGAGAAATACGGCCTCGGATACCACGAACGCCTCCGACTCGAAGCCCGCGGTGAGCCGCGCTGGGAAGGCAGTCAGGGTCGGTTGGAACTGGTGTACGACAAGGACGCCGAAGCGTTCAGGGCACGCCAACCCGTCTCAGAAGCTATTCCTCGACGGGATGAATCATTAGCCGCCACGTCCGGCGACGAGGGCGTGGTGGCAGCCCTGGACATCGGCGCGAACAACCTCGTCGCCGTCACCACCACGGCCGGCCACCAGCGCCTCTACCACGCCCGCCCAGCATTCCACTGCTTCCGACAGACCACGGAGCAGATCGCCGGTCTGCAAGAACACCTCGTGTACGGCACGTGGTCAAGTCGGCGCATCCACGAGCTGTACCGCCGGCGCACCGAGCGCGTCCACCACCTGCAGGACGCCCTCGTGCGCGACCTCGCTGAGTGGCTGGCCGACCACGACGTCGGGGAAGTGATCACTGGCAATCTCGATGATGTGCTTCAGGAGCACTGGTCGGCGCGGGTGAACGAGAAGACCCACCAGTTCTGGAGCCATGGCCGCTTCCGCCGGCGACTCCGCGAGGTGCTGGAAGGCGAGTACGGCATCTCTGTGCGCGAGGTCTCCGAATCCGGCTCCTCCTCAACGTGTCCTGAATGTGGTGGAGAGAACGTGCATCGTAAAGAGGACTTGTTCACCTGCTACGACTGCAGTTTCGAGGGACACTCGGATTTGGCGGCGTCGGAGAACCTGCTCGTCGAACACGATGGGTCGATGGCTCGGCCCGCGGTCTCCCGAGAGAACACGACGGAGAAGGGACACGGCGACGTGCCCTGCCTCGAGTGGGACGACCACCGCTGGCGACAACGGGGTCGCTCGACCAAAGAGGAACCCGCAAACCGGAGTACCACCGCCGATAGCGGTGGGAAATTTGCCTCCGGTGCTGGTTCGGGCACGGCCTGAATCACCCACGCGGAGGAATCCCACGGCTTCAGCCGTGGGAGGA
>CAZTDC010000583.1:0-2176 GCA_964612165.1 uncultured Salinivenus sp. | reverse complement strand
CGCCGTCGACGTCCGCCTCGCTGATCACCCCGACCGGCACGTCCTTCTCGAGGTTGTCGGCCACCTGCTCGCGGCGATGCTCAAAAAAGGGCTCTTCGAAAATCCCATCAGTGGTAATGTACCGGACCCACCACATCGGATTGTCGTTGCGGGTGGTGGCCTCGTCGACCGACAGGATGGACCCGAGGCGAAATTTCATATCTGTCTTCCCGTGCCATCCGTTTTCCGTTTGCCACTCTCTACCGTCAAATTCCTCGATGATATGGGGAAAACGGTCGATCGGGTGTCCGGTCGTGTAGACTCCGGCCACATCCCGCTCCTGCTGGAACCGCATCTTTGCCGGCCACTCCGGGCAGTCGGTAATTTCGGGAGGTACCGGTTTCGATACGCGGTCGCCATTGCGGTAGTCCCTGACCAGGCGGGCATACGTCAGGAGATCGCCCGTTTGCTCATGCATTGCCCTTCGGCTCGGGCCGAACTCGTCCATCGCGCCCGCTTTGATGAGACTTCGAACGGCCGTCTTGTTCGGAAGGGCGCGGTGGATAAAGTCGGCGAACGTTTGGAATTGGCCTCTGCTTTCCCGGTCGTCGATAATCTTCTGGGCCTCCTTTCCGACGTTTTTGATCGTACCCAGCCCGAAGCGAATCTCCTTCTTTCCGGAGATCGCAGTAAAGCCCCGGCCCGATTCGTTGACCGACGGGGGAAGAACGTCGATGCCGTGCGCCTTTGCGTCTTGGATGAGGTCAACCAGCTTGTCCTCGTCGTCCTCCGTCCGCAGAGCGGCCGTAAAGAACGCGGTCGGGTGATGGGCCTTGAAGCAGGCCTGCTGATACGAGATCGCCGCGTAGGCGGTACTGTGCGAGTTGTGAACGATGATGTCGTTCGCAACGAAGTTATGGGTGCCTTCAACCGTGAGATCGTAGACCTGCTCTACGCCGGCCTCCTCAATCGAGTCAATTTCGTCCCAATAGATGTCCGACTCGGCCCATCGTCGGAGTCCCTTGGTACCGGTAACGTCTGCGATGTCCGCGATCTTTTCTCGGGCAAATCCCTTCCGCTTTGCATCTTCGTGTAGGAGCCGCGTAGAACATCCTGCTTCTTTTACTACACTCTTCGCGGTCCGGCCCGCTGCGGCTGCTGTCTGATCGATCGCCTCCCGCATCATGGGATAGACTGCTACGGGAAGGACATCCTGCGTCATGAATCCGTCACCGATACTTGTCTTCATCAGCTCGTTCAGGTCACGTCCCCGCTTGCTGATCAAGTGGCGCCCAATCGTTTTCGCAAAGCGGTCTGCCGCCTTATTAGATACACGCACTTGGAATCCGGACTTCGTTCCACCCCGGTAGTTGAAACTCTTTTCATGGATGGTGCTCGGAATGCCTACTCGGAGAAGGAGGTGCTGTACATCGTTAGCAAGCCGCTTTGATGAGGTCGCGTAGTAGATGTCCCCACCTTCATCATCCTTTGTGTGAACGCATCCGTCTCCCGTCCAGAGACGACCGAGGAAAAGTTCGAGTTGTGGGATTGGGATCCTAAACACTCTCTCGGGCACGAACTTTTCTCTCGCACTGTGCCACTTCAGTCCAAGGTGCTCGATAAAGTCGACTGCCGCGGCTGGATGGGCTATGTTCTCTCTCTTGACGTAGATGGAGGCAGCAGACTTTGATCGGTCCACCGTCACATCGGTGTTGTCGAACGTGCGCACCTTCCGGCAGAAGTCTTTCATCTCTTCCCCGCTGGACGTGTAGACGTAGAAGCCCGACGGATGACACAGATTGCCGTCGGCAATGGCCCACGCCAGCACAACAAGCTCATGGCGTTTCATCTCCTCGGAGTAACGATACGTCGTCTCGCGAGGGATCGCGATTCGGTCGTCCGGATCAAGGTCCTCGAGATGCTTCCATCCCTCCTGCGTGTATAGTGGGTGGTTGCCTGTTGCTTGTATTGAGCGACCCGTTCGAGTTTTGAGCTCATATGTCATTGCCTCGCCACTTGAAAACGCGTCGGTGACAGGGCGTGAGACGAGCTTCTGGGTTTTTTCCTCCAAAGACATCACGGATACGTCCTCTTCGCGGCCCTCAACGATGTCAATGATTGGAATCCGCTGACCGGTGTTGGTGTCGACGACTTTGGTGTCTCCGGTCACGCAGCGGTTCATACCATAATCGGCAAA
>CAZTDC010000582.1:0-2177 GCA_964612165.1 uncultured Salinivenus sp. | reverse complement strand
ACCTCACCGCGCTGCGCCGGCTCATCGATCAAGCGCGCACCTACCGGCTCCACGCGGGCCGCGACGTTCTGGAGGACCCGCACGCCGCACACGCGCTGCTGGCACCGCTGCTGAAGGATGCGCCGGTGCCCAGAGGGTGAGAGGGGGAGCGCACGGGCACTCTTTATTTCGCGACGGTCAGCTTGCGGGTCTCGGTTTGATCGCCGGCGGTCAGGCGCACAAAATAGACGCCGCTCGGGAGCCGCCCGGCATCGAGGCGCGTGGTCTGCAACCGCCCATTCGGCAGGGGGCCCTCGTGCAGAGTCCTAATCTTCCGCCCAAGGGCGTCGTAGACCACAACGGTGGCCGACGCGGCATCCCGGGCCCCGAACCGAAGCGTGGCGTGCTGGCGGGCCGGATTCGGGGTGGGAGGGGTCAGGCGGAGCGCCGCCTCCATCCGGAGCTCTGTGGTGACGATGTCGGAGAGGTGGGCAGTCCCGTCGAGGTCCACCTGTTTTAGCCGGAAGTGGTGCATTCCGGGGTCAAGCTCCCCAGTCCGGAAGTGGTACGTCTGCGGCTCGCTCGTGGTGCCCCCCTGGACGGTGCTCTCCACAAAGCCGAGCGTCTCCCAGGCGGCCCCGGACGTGGAGTCGCCCGCCGCGTGCTGCACCTCGAAGCCCGCGTTGTTGGTCTCACTCGCCGTTTCCCATTGGAGCTGCACAACCGATCCCAAGGTGGAGGCCGCAAAGTGGGTCATCTCCACCGGCAGAAACTCGCCGGTTTCAATGTTAATGAAGCGTTCGAATGATTTTACCTCCGTACTCGTGACCGTGATTATGCGTACATGCCAAAACTCTTCGGAGGGGATTGGCGCATCCCTCCAAAACAGATTTCCACCATCAAGAACCGTGGTGATGTTCTGGGGGCGGAACGGATCGATGAACTCCTGTCCCCCATCGTTCAGGGCAATCTGCAAGGCTTCGTCGCTGTCGATGAAGCCGTCCGGAATCGGATTCGTGTCGGCCAGCAAGCCGGAAGTGGTCGACGTATCCACGGTCACCTCCAGCGGATCAACCGTAACCTGCGTTTCCAAGCTATCGGACGGTGAGTAGAAGCGGTACGTCCACTCATAGGCGGTGCCGGCCGGCCGGATCCCAGATCCAGCCTGCACCCGACGGAGCTCCTGGTCCGGTGCATACTGAGCGGCTGAGTCGGTGGCCACATCCAGGGTGCTCTCTGCGCGGGCCGTGGTGAGCGGAAAGGGGAAAAGCCGCAGGCTGATGCCCGTACGCCGGTCGTCTTGCACCTCGACGGTGTTGGGCGTCCCGTCCCCGTCGGGATCGTGAAAGCCGAGGGCGTCGATTTCAGTGTTTGTACCGTCGGTATACCGCACCGCGATGGGGACGTACGAGCCTGGACGCACGAAGTCGAGCGTGTATGAGCCGGAGGAACCGTCGAGTACGTCCGCTGCTCGTACGGTCCAGGAATCTTCGCGAATAGAAAATTGATCGATCAGGAGAATTTGAGTGTAGGGCCCGCTTGCGGCTTTGCGTCCGATCGCTCCGAAGTGTGCATTCGGCCGATCGGGGAGGGACGCATCTCGCGTGCTACTCCCCGGATCCTTCTGGTCGAAGACGGGTCGACCCAGATTGCTACGCTCAAGTCCGTCGACCAGCTTTCGTAGCGATGAGCGTACGGACGGCGCCCGCGACCCTGCTGACTTGGGCGCTACCACCGACCCATCTATTTGACCTGCTCCGCGTTCCGAGGCTGTCGTGTAACGAAGGACGTACGGTTCACTCATGGACTGCCCGCCGTCGCTCTCCACGGCATAAACGAGCCACGTGTAGTCCGTATCCGATTGATGCTCGACGCGGAAGCGCACGTGGCGCGGGACATCGTTACCTCCCCCACACTGCCCCTGGAAATTAAGACACAACGCCGGCTGATCGAACGTCAACGAGTTTGCAGGCTCGTGAACGAACCGGGTGCTCCAGTCCGTGCTGACATCCACTTCCTGCGAGAAGGAAAACGCCACGGTGTCGGACAGCGGCACGTTTACCGCCCCATTAGAGGGCGCAGACTGCTCGACGGTAAAATCTTGCGCATGGGCAGTTCCGCAAAGAAAGCAGACGAGCAGAAAAAATACCGCATTTCGCATTCTGAACCGGACGTTTGTGCGAAACGAAACAGGGCGG
>CAZTDC010000581.1:0-2177 GCA_964612165.1 uncultured Salinivenus sp. | reverse complement strand
CCTGAAGCCAGGTCTCGATTTCGTTGAATGCGTTGATAAACCGATCGGCGGGTCTACTTTCCATCTCTGTCGGTAGCTGTCGCTCGTAGTTTGTGTGTCAGTCTTGGATGACATCGCACGGACAGGTAGCCTGACCCAGAAATTCCTAGGTCGGCGGCAGTATCCGCACGACAGTACTGGAGTTGGCCAGATAAAGTGGACAGTCGAGGGCTTTCACCCCGCAACGCGTGAATGAGACCCCTCAGATTGCGAGTAATCTCGTAAATGGCACTTTTCCTAGCAGCGCTACGCCAAAGGCTGGACCACGCGAACGAAGGGAGGCGGTTTTTCGCTGCAGCTGCCGCGCTCCTTCAATTTGTCCTAGCTGGGACAGCAGAAAGTGCACAGCCGGTTTTGCGATCCGTGACTCAGGGCGACAGAAGTGCCTGTCAGAGGGTAAAACCAACTGCATCAGTCTATTTCTTTCGCTGGCGAGTTTCGTCCAGGGGAAAATACGGCAGTGAGATTGCGGCTCCAGGCCCCAGCTCAGCCCTCACTCCGCTCGGAGATGCGACCGAGAACCGACTCGACATCATCTTCTGAGATGAGGTCGTCACTGATCGCATTGCTCACCTCGGCGATGGCGCGTCGCCAACAGGCTGTAGGGCCCAAGGGCTCCCGTTCGCTCAGGTAGCTCTCCTCTCGAAAGTAGGCCTCCAGCTCCTCAATCTTACTGGAGTGAAACCCCTTGACCTCTCCATTCTCCAGTCCCTCAATAATGCGCTCCGCTTGACCGTCAACGCGCCCTGCCAGGTCGGTAACCTCATCAATAAAGTTTTCAGTTACAGCTTCTGCATCCTCCAGCGTGGCTCGCCCGACCGGCTCCCCACGCCCAATGAGCCAGGACTCTCGCCAAGCCCTAACCGCACGCGAGAGCACCTCTAGCTGCTTGTATTTTTCCTCAGGAAGATTAATCAGAGAAAGGGCATCCCGCTCGGCGAGGCTTGACAGCTGTCCCCACGTGCGGTAGGACTTTTCAGCAGCCCGGCAGAGAAGGGCCGTGTCGGCCGTCAGATACCATAGCGGAAGCTTTTGGGCGGAACTCCGGGGACTCCACCGAGGCACGTCGAGCACCTCTTTCAACTCGGCGTGAGTCACCTCCTCGGGATCGGGCAGGTCAGGTCGGCTGGGACGACCGGAACTGAGCGCCCCGTCTCCTCCTGGCTGGTGAAACTCCCCGCCCGCAGTCGTCTCTTCTCCAGAAAGCTCGTGTAGAGCCAGGTCCGTGTCCGTTCCGCGAAGTAGGCTCTGCCATTTTGCGACCTCGTCGGACTGCGCGGTCAGGTAGAAGACCTGCCGCCCCTCACTACAGATTGTGCGGACCGCCTCGATGACCGACTGGGCCTTCACGTCGTCGCTATTGGCCAGGGTCTCATCGAGCACGAGGGGGAGCCTGGTCCCCTGCTCCTGCCGCTCGACGAACGCGATCCGTACGGCAAGCAGGAGCTGGACCTTCGTTCCGCCCGAAAGCTGACTGAGGCCGAGCCGCCGCCCATCATCGGTGACGACCCGAAACATCTCGTCCTCTCGAGCAAGATCGAGGTGGTACCGGTCCGTCGTGATCTGCCGAAAAAGCCTGTCGGCTCGCTCGAACACGGCCGGCAGGTCTTGATTCCGCGTTCGGCGGTGCACCACGTCCGTCAGGGCCTGGCCAACCATGCTCTGCAGGTCTTTCCGGCGGCGCTGCTTTAATTCTGCTCGCGCCGACTCGCGCCCGGCCAGGGCATCTTCGAGGTCGTGCTCTTCTTTGGCATCGTCGATCTTCTGGTTGATGCGGCTGATCCGATCGGATAGCTCCTCCTCTTTTTCGGCGAGGGCACTGGCCTCCTCCTTCTCCCGCTTCAATTCGCCGATCTCGGCCGACAGCATCCACTCCTCGAAACCGGCTTCCTCGCGCAGACGCTCCTCCTCCAGCTTGGCCTCCTGCCGCGTCTTGTCCGCCTCGTTCTTCGTCTCTTGATAGTTTTCGGCCCGATCACATCGCTCCTCTACGGCCTCGTCGTCACCAACAGGAATGCCGAGCCGGTCGAAAATCGCCTCGATCTTGTCGTCGAACTCCTTGATTCGCTTTTCCGCCTGGTCACGGTTCTCCGTTGCATTCTCACGCTTGGCTTTCGCCTGCTCGAGATCCTGCCGGG
>CAZTDC010000580.1:0-2199 GCA_964612165.1 uncultured Salinivenus sp. | reverse complement strand
AGGAACCAGTAGTCATGAATAATGGAGACTTGCTCACTGCTCAACCAGAAAGGAGGAACCGGCAAGACGACCTCAGCTGTGAGCCTAGGAGCAGTCTGGGCGAAAGAGAACTACGACGTTCTACTTATCGACCTTGACCCGCAGGCCAGCTTGTCCCGCTGGATCTCCTCTCCGGGGAAACAAGGGGCAGAATTTCTGAAGGAGGAGATTGGTATTGCCGAAGCTGCAATTGGGACTGACTTCCAGCACATTGACCTCATGCCGGCAGACCGGTCTCTCGCAAGCCTGGAGGACTTCCGAGCTGGCAAGCTCGTTCGCAGAATCGAATCCCTTATCAGTGCGGCCGATGCCGTCTACGACTTTTGCCTTATCGATCCACCACCATCAACAGGGTCGCTTGTTCTTAGCGCGATGTTGAGCGCAGATACCGTCATCGCTCCCGTCCAGGCCGCACAAGGCGCACTCGACGGCCTGACTGACACAATGGGACTTATTCGCCAGGTGGGAGGCAACTTCGGTGGCGCGTTTGCCTGCATGGTCGACATCCGAACCGTAAACGATAAACGCGTCCCGGAGCTTTTGCGCGACCAACTTGGGGAGAGTGCATTCGACACCTTTATTCGGGAAACGGTTCAGGTGAAAGAAGCAGAAGCAGAAAAGGTGCCGCCCCCACTGTACGCTCCAGACGCTACAGCGACCGAGGACTACGAGAACCTCGCAAAAGAGATTGAACAGGTCACGCAAAACGCGACACAATGAGTAAAGAATCGAAACTGAGTCTCAACATCGACGAAGGGACGGACGCCTCTTACGACGAGTCCCAGATCGAAGAGGAGACAAGCGACTACGCAGAGCGGAAACGAGTTCCGTTCTCAACAACGTTGAATGCGGGGCTCTACGAAAAGCTAAAGGCGATCCATTTTTATGAGGACATTCGGATCTCAGACATTATAAACCAGGCAGTCGAGCGAGCTGTCGAGGAATTAGAAGATAGGAGGGGAGAAAAGTATAGCGTGCCTGAGCCTCTGGAAATTGATGAGTAAGTGGTTCAATAGGAAAAGCTTCCGTTATTGCAGGGGTGCGTGCGTCGCTGACTTTGAGAACAGAACGACTTACTTTAGCGCCGTGATGTGAGTACTTGTTGACTTGCTGTGGGCTGGCATACCGCTAGAATTGGACTCCGGTTTGGATTGCAATAACAGCAATACTCCCTGCCAAGCTCTCTATAAAAGTACAGAAACTTCCTGAGCGCACCGTAGCGTCGCGACCACGTCCCCTTCGCAGTACCGCGCGACCGTCTCGATCTCCCCCTCACGGGTCAGCTCAGCGACCTGAGAGCCGTCTACCTCTCCCTTCGGGCTCTCGACCCCGAGAAAGCTACAGAGGTCCTCCAGCGAGTAGTTCGAATTGGGCCAGAGCCCCATGAGATCTGTATGGGGGTCGTGATCGAAGGGATAGGTGCTGGTTATGTCCTTCCGCGTTGGAGCGAGCCCGCGGGCCACCGTGCGAGCCGTAAGAAACGGCACGTCAAAGTTTTTCCCGTTAAACGTAACCCATCGTAGTTCGCCGCGCCGCTTTTCTACGTGCTGGCCGATCGCGTGGACATCTGCCCAGAACTGATCCAGCCAGAGCTTCGATCCCGGGCAGACCTTCAGGGCGGAGGCTGTATCTGTCACGGACGGCGACACGTACGACGTGAATCGATCCGCCAGCGGAACGGTGACGGTTCGTCTGCATGGGGTTTATGCCCTGGAGTCGGTCCAGCTCTACGGCCTGGAGATGTCTAATAGGCTGACTCCTCATGCCTTGTAGATCAGGCCGGTTCCGTAAGGGCCGGTCTCTTTTACTTGTGGTTTCTGACTGCAGGTATCTTCTCCGACCCAAACTGGCCAAACAGTATGAAACGACGATACGCAGACGAACGCCGGCTCAACCAGTTCATCGCGAAGGCCGCCATCGGCGCCGGGGTCGTGGGGCTGGCGGTCCTGCTGCTGACTTCTGCAGTGTAGTCGCACGCTCCAGACGCGATCCCGGTGGCGCTAGCCCAGGATGGGTGTCCGTCCACTCCCTGATGGACTTCCCATCGATTCAACGAAACGGCCTATTGAAAGACAAGAGCCCGACCTCCCACCAGAGGCCGGGCTCGGGATCGTGCCGCAAGGGCCGATCTCACTCTAAGAAGTGCACCCGGTAGACACA
>CAZTDC010000579.1:0-2200 GCA_964612165.1 uncultured Salinivenus sp. | reverse complement strand
GCCAGGTCGGCGTGCTGACGGGACGGTCTCGGAAGCAAGGGCCGATTACCAAGCTGCAGGTCCAGTTCCCCGACAACGCGCAGTACGTGCCCGCCGATCAGCTTGAAGTCGTACAAGATGGCCCGGAGGACCCGATCGACCTGCTGAAAGTCGGGAAGGTGGGCGAGGTGGCGGACCTGCGGCGCATCCTCACTCACGTTCGCCTCACCGGTCGGCTGAGCGACCTGATCTACAGCCTCGAAACGACGAACACGGACTTCTACGCGTACCAGTACAAGCCCGTCCTGAAGATGCTGGAGTCTCCCAACCAGGGGCTTCTCATCGCCGACGAGGTCGGGCTTGGCAAGACAATCGAGGCCGGGTTGATCTGGACCGAGCTCCGGAGCCGCTTCGACTTCCGGCGGCTGCTCGTCGTGTGTCCCGCCATGCTCCGCGAGAAATGGAAGCAGGAGCTCGCCTACCGGTTCGGCGTCGACGCCGAAATCCTAAAGGCCGACGAGACACTTGACCGGCTCCGTCGGGCGACGAAGAAAGGTCCACACGGCGAGTTTGCCATCGTCGCGAGCGTGCAGGGTCTCCGACAGACCAAAGGAAATGCGGCGACCAAAGAGCTCTCTGATTTCCTGAAGGAGCGTGCCTACGAGGAGCCGATCGTCGACTTCCTGATTGTGGACGAGGCGCACTACATGCGCAACCCACAGAGCAAAAGTGCCAAGTTGGGTCACCAGTTGCGCCGGGTGTCCAGTCACGTTGCCTTACTTTCCGCCACGCCCGTGCACCTCGGCAGCGAAGACCTCTTTCAGCTTCTCCGGCTGCTGGACGAGGATGCCTTTCAGCGACAGGAGGCCTTCGACCGCATCCTGAAAGCGAATGAGCCGCTGGTTGAGGCCCGGGACCTAGTGCTACGGGATCGAGTTCCCACCGAGACGCTCAGGGGGAAGCTTCAGGAAGCGATGCGAAATCCACTCCTCATGGACAACCGACAGCTCCGGGACCTTCTGGGCGATCTGCCCGAGGATGGCCGCATCGAGGAGCACGAGCGGCGGAGCCAAATCGCGCACCGGCTCGAACGGGTCAATCTGCTCAGCCATACGGTCACCCGGACCCGGCGTCGCGACGTAGAAGAGCTCCGGGTAGAGCGAGAGGCCACTCCCGAAAAAGTACCCCTCACGGGGCCTGAAGATGAGTTCTATCGGAAGGTGACTGGGCTCGTGCGCGACTACTGCTCGCGGCGAGACGCGCACGAGGGATTCCTCCTCGTGATGCCGCAGCGCCAGATGTCCAGCTCGATGCCCGCAGCGCTCCGGTCCTGGCAGGAACGCGCGGCGGCACACTGGAACGAGCAGGTCTACGAGGACATCGGGCTCGACGAAGACTATGAGGACGAGGACCTCGGACCTCTCACGAAGGAACTCCTGCGCCGAGCCCCCGACCTGGGCGACCTGGACACGCTTTGGGAGAATGACAGCAAATACGAGCGGCTGCGCGAGGTCCTCGAGAAGTACCTAGATCGGTATCCAGGCGAGAAGATCATTGTCTTCTCCTACTTCCGCCCCACTCTTGGCTATTTGTCCGAGCGCCTGGAGAGGGAGGGGTTTTCTACGATCGTTCTGAAGGGCGGCCAGGATCAGGACAAAGAGCAGGTGCTCAAGGACTTTGAAGACCCCGACGGCCCTCAAATTCTTCTGTCTTCCGAGGTGGGGAGCGAGGGCATCGACCTTCAGTTCAGCCGGGTGGTCATCAATTACGACCTGCCCTGGAACCCGATGAAGGTGGAGCAGCGCATTGGCCGGGTGGATCGGCTCGGCCAGGAAGCAGAGCAAATCTACGTCTGGAATCTGTTCTGCGAAAACACCATCGACGCGCGGATCTACGACCGGCTCTTTCGGCGCCTGGAAATCTTTGAGAGGGCCCTCGGAAGCATCGAGCCGGTGCTAGGCGAGAAAATCCGAGAACTCACCGTCGATTTGTTGAGTGGCCGGCTGTCTCCGGAGGAAGAGGAAGAGCGCATCGATCAGTCGGCGATGGCTATAGAGAATCAACGGCAGCAGAAAGAAGAGCTTGAGAACCAAGCGGCTCACCTCATCGCCCATGGGGATTATATCCTCGATCAGGTCCGGACGTCGCGTGAGTTGAATCGCTGGGTGACAGGTGAAGACATCCGGGCGTACGTCGTCAACTTCATGCAGAGCAACTACCC
>CAZTDC010000578.1:0-2201 GCA_964612165.1 uncultured Salinivenus sp. | reverse complement strand
TGCCGAAGTCGATGAGTGGGTTGCGGTAGAACCCTTCGCCGGCGGCCCAGCTCATGAGGGCCATGAGGTTCTTCAGGCCCTTCTGCGTCTTGGCGATCAGGACCTGGTGGTAACTTGTGTTGAGAATGTCCTCTTCCCGTTCGGTGCGGGCGGCGTTGCCCTTCTCGCGGAGGCGAGCGATCTGATCTCGATCTTCGACCAAGTACCCCTCAGTACCTAAAATCGGGGTGATGTTTTGCTCTTCGCAGGCCTTCTGGAAATCGGGCCATGCGTAGCAAATCCCGTGGTCGGTAATGGCGGCGCCGTTCATGCCCAACTGGTCGACTCGCCGGGCAAGGTCTATCGGTTTTTGGGCGCCGTCGAAAAATGATGCAGAGGTATGGTTGTGAAGATGCGTGAATTGGGGCATTACGGGGGTTGAATTCTATGAAGTGTGACTTTGGACGAGTGGACCTTCAGCTCCATCTGGATCGGGCCGTCGTAGCGACGCGTCCACGCCTCTCGGCCGATGGAAAACGCCATCCGCTTTACCATCTCTGGAGCGTAAACTCGATGGGTTGGAGAGCCGAGACGGGCGTTCTCCCTGACGTGACGGTCGATGATCTTTTGCACTTTGCGCCGGGTTTCCGGCCGCTTTAATAGGAGGTCGCCGGCGACGGCCTCGACCACAGTGCTCGGCGTGCTGGTGGATTCTCCCCAACCCGATCGTCGGAGAAGTGCGTGTCGAAAGGGCTCAAAGAGAAGGGCTCGAAGGTCTTCGTAGAGGCGTTGAGCGTCCACCGTAACCATTGGTAAACCGGTCATATTCGGGTGGACCACGGAGCGGATCCGACGGTCTTACGGGTCGTATCGGGGCGCTCGGCGCGGACCCTAATCTTGTGCTCGGTCACGACCAAGCGGACCTCGCCAATCTTGTTGCGGGCGCCGATCACGTACTTGCCTAGGCGCTCGTCAATTTCCTCTGTGAGCCAGCTTCGGGCTTCATCTTCGCTGACTGGTCTTCCGATGTAGCTGCCGATAGCACGGGCACAGGCCTGTGCTGCGGGCGTCCCGGCGTCGGGAAGTACTTGCTCCGCTAAATTTGATGGAGAGGCCTGGCGAAGCATCGAATCGGGGTACCAGACCATTCCACCGTCCCAGGCTCTTTCCTCCATGATGCGGCGGGTCTCTCGTAGCAGATGGGCGATCGTAGGGTCGCCGATTTTCTTCTCCCGGCCGATATGGGGTTCGTCTACGAGCTTTTCGGGAGAGGTGGGTAAATCTGTCTGAGGGAGTTCATCCATGGTGTTTGTACTGCTTGTTTGGCGTGAGTCGGTGCAAGTGGACGGTGGAATCGGTCACCCGGAAGATCGCGTAGTCTGCCTGGTTGACCATTCGGCGCCGGGCCTTCTTCCAGACCTCTTTCTCCTGGTCAAGGAGCGTTCCTACCAAGTGGTCGCGCAGCATTTGCAACAGGCGGTAGTGCTCCTCTCGGAGGGCGCTTTGAGGGGCGCTCCGGCCGCCCGATTTACGCTGAATCACGTCCATCGCTCGAGTCCAAGGCTCAGTGCCACATGCGGCGAAGACGCGGGCTCGGTCCCGCACTTTCTTCATTGTGAGACTCGACGGGGCTTCTGTCGCGAGAAGACATCGGATCACCTCATCGATCGCCTGCCGCGTCAGTCGGCGGTAGGCCGTCCTGTCTGTCTCAAGGTGTTCGGTCTCGGGAAGAGAAGTTGATTCAGACATAAGGGGCTTGGCGGCGCATGTGAGCGTCGTCGTGAAGGCCTCTTTCGGCGTATTTGCGGTCGGGACGGACGCCGTTGAAGAACCCTGCCAGTTCCGCGCTGGAGCGTTTCACGACGAGTTCGACGGACGTACGCCCTTCCCAAAACTGATCGACGAGAATGCGAAGTTCGGACCTGAGAAAGCTTTCCAACTCCCCTGCGATGCGCTGTGTCTTTTCGCCGGGGTATTGGGAATAGGGTCTTCCGCCGCGATTGCTTTTTAGCCAGGTGTCATGCCGGGCGAGGGCCAGCAGATTCTCGGAGGACATCCCCACCGTATGCTCTCGGACGAGGGCGTTGGCCAGGTCTTTCATGTCCTGGCGGTGGAAGACACCGCTTCGAAAAATGCGTCTCCGGAGGTCACCGATTGCCTGGCGCCGGATGTTGTTGACCGTTTGCATGGGCATCAGCGGACTTGCTGGGAAGGTCGTGAGA
>CAZTDC010000577.1:0-2208 GCA_964612165.1 uncultured Salinivenus sp. | reverse complement strand
CGGAGAACATGGTATCGCCCTTTCGTTCCTGGACCCCAATGACTCTGCAGGATGCATTTCCGAGCTTGATCGTCTTGCCGAGCGGGGTGGCGACGGGAAAGAGCTCGTCGGCAATGCTCGCGCCGATTACGCACACGTTGCGGGCCCCGCGCTCATCGGCCTGTGTGAGAAAGCGGCCCTGTGCGAGTTCCACGTTGCGAATGCGGCCGTAGTCCGGCGTCGAGCCGGTAATGTCTTCGGGCTCCATCTCCCGCTCCTTGTACCGCAGTGTACGATCGGTGTCGGTGAGCGGGGCCACCGCTTCCGCAAACTTTGCCCGCTTCTGGATGACGGGCACGAGATTCGGGCGGATCGGGGGACGGTTGCGATAGCGCCACCACTCGCCCCGCGTGTTGTTCGGGGTGCGGTTGACGTACAGCACGTCGGAGCCAATCCGGGAAAGGGCCGTCTCGAACTCCTGATCGATGCCGTTGATAACGGTGGCCATCAGGGTGACGGCGGCGATGCCGATGATGACGCCCAGCGTGGTGAGCGCCGAGCGCATCCGGTTGGCCCAAATTGCCTGACCGGCAATGCGCACCCCCTCTACAACGTCGAAGAAAAAACGGCGCACGGCGCAGTGTGGATTGGACGTGGAAGAGCAGCGTCGGGTGGCCCCGCCCCGTCGCACGAGGTCATCGCTATCGTTTCGCTTGTGCCCGGGACTCCAAAGGGGACCGGCCCATCAGCGAATGGGTTGCATGAATCATTGCGCGGGCTGAAACGAGGTGGTGGCTCAGTTGATGCTAGAGATTCGACGAATCGCCAATGTTGGCTGACGAGTCGACGGATCGCCCCGACGAACAGCAGCACGGCGCTCCGTCTCCGCCTGTTTTCGGAGCTGCTCCCGGTCGAGGGCGAAGTGGATGTGCACAATCGGGCCCCGACGGTCGATTTCAATCTCGTCGAGCAGGTCACGCTGCCGGTCGTCGAGGTCCTCTTCCGAAAGCCGCAGAACGGCCACGGCGCCTTCGGCCACGTCGACCACGCTCGACGCACTCGCGTTGTCCCGCATCGTGAGGTACACCTCCCCCTCCACCTCCGTATCGGTCAGGGTAATCGAGAGCGCCTGTTCACGGAGGCGTTTCTTCAGCCGATCCACCTCCTTCTGAGCCCGCCCCTCGAACGAGGAAATCTCGGACAGGCCGAGCATCCGATCGGACCACTCGGCCAGCGCGTGCTGCAGCCCGGCCTGGCTGACCTGCGGCGCCTCGCCCGACTGCTCCGGTTCTTCCGACGACGCAGACGAGTCCTGGAAGGCGGTCTCCACCACGTCGCGTCCCACGAGCCAGGCCGTACTGCCGTGACCGACCCGCTCGATAAGGGTCATGTATTCCTCGTTGGTTCGGAGGCCCGCCTGTTCCTTGGCCTTGTGTCGGTCGACCATGGCCGTAGTGCGACGCGGCGACGTGGAGGCGGCCATCACGCCGTCTTCCACAAACGCGACCGAGAGCGTATCCGTGGACTCTTCGTCTGTGAGGTGGTAGAGCGGCACCTGGCGGTACGTCGTGGCCGTTCCGTCCCCGTTCGGCATCGTCTCCAGGTAGCGATCCATCTGCTCGGTCGTCAGGTTGGCGAACAGGACGGCGCTAAATGCCTCTTCGTCCTCGATCACGCCGTAGGCCGCCTGCACGTCCCGCTTCAGGTCGATCCCCGTGGCATCCAGAAAGGCCTGAGCCTGAGGACTGTCGGTTTGGCGCAGGCTGTCAACCAGGTTCTTGCCTTGCAGGTCGTCGAGGTGTCTCAGGGCAGTCTTGACATTGACCATGCCCACGTACCCGGGTGTCTCTGGCAGCAGGGTGGCGGCCCGGCGGGTCTGGGCCGGGATCTGGTCGGTCATGCTCAAGTAGGGTTCGCACCCCACAAGGCCCAGGGCGCTGAGGGCGATGAGGAGAAGCAACCGCAGAGGGCGACCGACAGGCATTGGAACGATGGTTTGGTGACAGATCGATTACGGGGCGGAGGGTAAGCCCAATTGCATTCAATTCCTCCTACGCCCGCCCCCGGCCCGTGATGCCCGCCGTGCGACGAATCCGCCGCTCGGTACGACGAGTCGCCTGCATTTCTCCAATTTGAGCTTGTGCGGCCTACACCCGGTCCGCCGTCTCCAGTCTGCGCTGCCGTTATCAGTCAGGTCGTGATGCGTGAATCGTAAGGCGTGACGATGGG
>CAZTDC010000576.1:0-2211 GCA_964612165.1 uncultured Salinivenus sp. | reverse complement strand
GGCGGTGCGCGGGATCGTCGTCCATAGAATTGCGTCTCCAAAGGGCACCGCTCAGATCGAGCCGTGTGCCGAGTAGTCCCCAGGATTGCCCGAAGCGCCACCACCAGCGCTCCAAAAGGGGCGGCCGGCAAGCGCGTGAGGGCCACCAGGTCGTCGTGTCCGTTTACGTCGTCGCGGGGGGCAAGGAGAGCGGGAGGGGTTCCCACCTGCGCCGACAGGTGCTCCGCAAGTGCCGAGAAGAGCGCCGGTGTCTTCCAGGGCAGCGCCGCAAACGCCTGCCGGTCGAACTGCGAGCGCCGCAGCCCGATCAAGTAGGTCCCGTCCCGCTCCGGCGTGGGCCCCAGCACGGGCACGCCCTCGTCGAGGCGCTCCGCCACGGCCTGCCAGTCCACCTCGTGCAGGCGCGGGCAGTCGCTCCCCACGGCAATGACGCGCTCGTAGCCCTGCGCAAACGCGTCGGCAACGGCATTGGCGAGGCGCGTGCCAAAGTCGTCGCCGCGCTGCTGGGCGCCGTTCACGTCGAGGACGGGGAAGGGGCTGTCCGCAACGGCCTTCCGCGTGTGCTGGTAGAAGGCCTCGGCGACCTGCCGGTTCTTCGTGTAGTCCTGCCGCACGAACCACTTGTTTTGCCACTCGCGCGCCGGGCGGTGGCTGAAAAACAGGATGGCGGTATGGGACCCGGACGTCTCGATGGCAATCGGTCGCTCTGAGAAGAGGCGCTGCGTCGGACAGAACACAGAAAGGCGAGCGAGCGCACGGCGTTCCGTCTACCCATCCCGAAGTGTTCTTTATTGGGCGACTGTTACGGGTCAAGTATGAACATCGCGCAAACGATTAGACGTTACGATTGGCGGGTCCCCCGCAACGAATCGAACCGGGGTCGTCCCGCGTTTCCATCCCGATTTGTTTTCCATTGGCCTCCCGACGGTATGTCTTCGCGTCGTCACTCCCTCTCCCGCCGCACCATGCTCAAGCGCACGTTCGGCGCCGGGGCCGCCCTCGCGTTTGCCCCGCTGTCGGCGATGGGTCCCCCCGCCGACGACGAGATCCGAACGCGTCCCATTCCCTCCACGGGCGAGTCCCTCCCCTGCGTGGGGCTGGGCACGTGGCAGCAGTTCGACGTCGGGCCCAACGCGAAGGACGAGCGCGCCTCCCTCAGGGAGGTCCTGCGCCGGCTGGTGACCCTGGGCGGGTCCGTGATCGACTCGTCGCCCATGTATGGCCGTTCCGAGCAGGTGATCGGCGACCTGAGTGCCGGCCTCAGCCTCACCGACGAGATCTTCGGCGCAACGAAGGTGTGGACCCGCGGGAAGCAGGACGGCATCCAGCAGATGGAGCGCTCGATGGACCGGATGAAGCAGCAGCCGATGGACCTGATGCAGGTGCACAACCTGGTCGACTGGCAGACGCACCTCGACACCCTACAGTCCTGGAAGGAAGAGGGCAAAGTACGCTACATTGGTGTCACACACTACACGCTCGGGGCCTTCGACAATCTTGCCTCCATTATCCAGAGTCGCGACATTGACTTCGTGCAGCTGCCGTACTCCCTCCAGACAACCCGGGCCGAGGACCGCCTCCTCCCTCTCGCCGCCGAGAACGAGGTGGGCGTCATCGTGAACCGGCCCTTCGAAGGCGGATCGCTGTTCGGAAAGATTGAAGACGCCACGCTCCCCGACTGGACGTCGGAGTTTGACTGCGAGAGCTGGGCGCAGTTCTTCCTCAAGTACATTCTGGGGCACGAAGCCGTTACCTGCGTCATCCCCGGCACGTCCAATCCCGACCACCTCCGCGAAAACGTCCGCGCCGGGTACGGCCGCCTCCCCGACGACGACACCCGCGAGCGGATGCGGAAAACCCTGCGACAGCTGTAGCCTTGTCAGGCGCACGTCTTAACCGCCAACGTCTTCGCCCCGCCCCTCAACGGGGAGAAGTGATGCGTGAATACGTGATCTGTGGAGGGGCAGTGTTCTCACGTTTCACTCATCACGCCTCACAATTCCCAGACGACGACATGCCCCCCAGTACGGCACCCCCCTGCGAAACTGCGATCTGGTGGACAATTCATTCCTCCTTGATCGCCCGCTCCACCGCTCGTTGCAGGCGAGGATGGTGCAACCTCACCGGCTCGGCCTCTTCGTCCTCCTCGTCCCGCACGGCCCGCAGGTTGAGCATCTCCACAATCAGCGAGAAGGCCATCGCCGAGTAGAT
>CAZTDC010000575.1:0-2217 GCA_964612165.1 uncultured Salinivenus sp. | reverse complement strand
TGCCCCTCGTGTGCGACGTGACGGACGAGGCCGACGTGCGCGCCGCCATCGACGAGACCGTCGACACGTTCGGCGGCCTGCACGTCCTCGTCACGAACGCGGGCGGGCCACCCTCCGGCGCCGCGACCGAGGTCGATCAAGACGCGTACCGGGAGGCCGTCGAGCTCAACCTGATGAGCACCATTTCCCTCTGTGACGCGGCGCTCCCGCACCTGCGCACGGCGGCCGAGGCGGACGGCCACGCCCGCATCATCATGGTGACCAGTGTTTCCGCCAAGCAGCCCATTCCCACCCTCGCCCTCTCGAACACTGCGCGGGCCGGCGTGCAGGGCTACGCCAAGAGCCTGGCCGACGACCTTGGATCCACTGGCATCACGGTCAACACGGTGCTTCCGGGCTACACGCGCACGGCCCGGCTCGAGGACCTGGCCGAGAGCATTCAGGAAGAGACGGGGCAGACCTACGAGGAGGTGGAAGACGACTGGGCCGAACAGAATGCGCTTCCCCGCATCGGGGAGCCGGAGGAGTTTGCGGCCGCGGTGGCCTTTCTGGCGAGTGAGCAGGCAGGGTACGTGACCGGCGTGGCGCTCCCCGTCGACGGCGGGCGCAGTAAGCACATCCTCTGACGAACGACCCTCTCGCCGTTGCCCGTGCGGAAACCAGTAGCGCCCGTGGAGCCCTCCCCGACCGTCGGTCCGGTCGTTCAGGAACAGAGGGGCGGAATCAGCCGGAGACAAAATAAAAAAGCCCCGGACCGCGGGGCGGGGAGGGGAGGGCGACGGCCCGGGGCGTAAAAAGCGGGAAGGAGGAGGGAGGAAGTTTCTTTGAGAGCAGCCGCGACGGTCAGTGACCGCCGGTGACTTCTCTCGATTGCGCACTAAAACATAAGAATTCCCCCAGTCGATTGCTCCGCAAAATTCTCTTGAAATAAAGGGGTTAAATAAAATTTTGCACGAGTGGGCAAGGGCCCTTTCGACTTGATCTGCGGACCGAAAGCGGTGCTCAGGAACCGGCTCTCTCAGTCGGGCTGGAGGAAGGTGTCCACGGCGTTGAAGAAGGGGGAAGGCTTCTCCCAGTGCGGCATCAGTCCGCCCGGAAGCGTGCGGTGGGTGAGGGAACGCGGGTTCTGGTCCAGGAGGGTGGGGAGAAGGTCGAACGATTGAACGGTGGGTCCGGGAGTGTCGGGTGTGAGCAGGAGGGTGGGGCGATACAGTCGAGCATAGATCTTCTGGCACACGTCGTTCACGTAGAGGGAACCGTCGACGAATCGGCGGGGAGCGTGGTGGGCGCCTTTCGAATGGGTGGTTGCCTGCGCGTAGTCGACGAGGGCGCTCGGGACGGCGTCCGGGTCCAGAAAGACCTGTCGCTCGTAGAATCCACGGAGGGTGGCTCGCCGGGTGAGGCGGTAGAATAACAGTTCGAAGGCGCCGGTGCGGGCCGCCAGGGCGAGGCCGAGTCGGCCGGCCGGGGACGGGCCGCGCGGGACCGTGAGGCCGGTGGGGGAGACGAGCACGAGGCGGTGAACCTGCGGCGCGGCCTGAAGGCCCATCCACGCCGCATACTCCGCCCCCAGCGAGAGCGCCACGAGGTCGGCGGGGGCGTCGAGCCCGTCGGTGAGCACCTCGTAGAGCTGCTGCCCGTAGATGTCGGGCGTATAGTCGAGATCGGGACGGTCCGAACGACCGAAGCCCAGCCAGTCGACGGCGTAGAGAGGACGGTCCGTCGTCTCGGCGAGGTGGTCGGCAATAGGCTTCATCTCGAAGGTCGACGCGGCCGCGTTGAAGCTGTGGAGCAGCAGAATAGGGCGGCCGGTCCCGGGGCGCACGTAACAGTGCGTCCGGCCATGGCGGGTTTCGAGGGTGCGCGCCTCCCAATCGAGGGCAGGAGGCAGGGCCGTTGGGGGCGGGAGCGTGCGCTGATTCCACCACCGAGCGGCGGCGAGGCCGGCGTACGCCCCGGCGATGGTGGTTCCGGTGGTGAGAGCGGCGCGAAAGCGGGACGTGCGTTCGGGCATGCGAGGGGCGTGGGATAGACCGGAGAAGAAGGCGGCGTCGGATCGTCTTGAATGCCGGGACGGGGGCGACGTTCGCGCTCGGAACCGTCTCGATTGCATTGGTTGAATCGTACCCCAGCTCAGCAGCGGGGATCCCGTTGTGCTTGTCTGCCCCTGTAGCTCAACCCGGAAAGAGCAGTGGCCTCCTAAGCCGCAGGTCCTGG
>CAZTDC010000574.1:0-2220 GCA_964612165.1 uncultured Salinivenus sp. | reverse complement strand
CCCCGACGCCACTGGGCACCTCCGCGGTCAGGACCGTGGGGGTTACGGTCCCCGGGGTCGCCGCCGTGGTGGTACCGGACGGGTCGAGGAACGAGACGGAATTGAGCGAGGACGTGAAGCCGTTTCCGTACACACGCACCGAGTCGCCGGGCACGCCGCTCGACGGGTGGAGGCGGGTGAGCCGGAAGGTCGGCGTCGGATTGACCTCGTTGGAAAAGCTGCTCTCGGCCCCGCTGCTATCGACGGCCGTGACGCGGTAATAGTAGGTGTTGCCGGGACTGACGCCGGCGTCAGTGTAAGAGGTGACCGTGTCTTCCACCGTCGCAATTTGTGTAGCACTGGTCCCGGATGGCCCCGCCGACGAGTCGATGGTCGAGGTGTTGCGGTAAATGCGGTACTCGTCGAGGTCGGTGGCATTGACGCCGTTCCAGTCGAGCGCCACGCTATCGGCGAAGGCGGTGGGGAATCGCAGGCTGTCTGGAACGGTCGGCTGCGCCCGGCTCCGATAGAGTTTGGTTGTCGGCGTGCTCCCCCCAGAACCTCCGGTAAGAATTAAGTCAAGGGTCCCGTCTCCGTCGTAGTCCCCCCAATCGGCCGAACTGTTCACCCCCTCCAGAATGGCTCCAATCGCCGTAAACGTCCCGCTTCCATCGTTTCGATACACTTTTGCTTGCACACCGGAGGGATTGCTCCCCGCAATCACAAGATCCGGATCCCCATCTCCATCGTAATCGCCCCATTCGACCTCCCCTTTTTCCACGTCCTCCAATCCCGCTCCCACCTCCGTGAATGCATCCCCTCCGTCATTCTGGTATAGGATGGTCCTCTGATTAAAGTTGGAGTCCAGCCCATTGAGGACCAAATCCAGATCGTCATCCCCGTCGTAGTCGCCCCAATCAATCCCCCCGTTGCTGATGTTGGCAAGGCCTGCTCCGATATCCGTGAAGGACCCGCTTCCATCGTTTCTGTAAATCTTCGTCCCCTGACCGCCGGAAGAAGCAATGCCGGTCGTTGCCAAATCCAGGTCCCCATCCCCGTCGTAGTCGCCCCAGCTCGCAGAGCTTTGTTCGACTCCCGTTAATCCGGCTCCAACGGCCGTAAACGTCCCCCCTCCCTCGTTCCGGTACACCTTCGCCACGATGTCCGAACTGTTACTCCCCGTAATCGCAAGGTCGAGGTCCCCATCCCCGTCGTAGTCGCCCCACGTAGCATCCCCTACCTGAACGTTGACCAGACCGGCCCCGACGGCCGTAAACGTCCCCCCTCCTTCGTTCTGATACAGCCTTGTGAGTGCAGTCGTCCCATTGTATCCAGTCACCACTAGGTCCAGGTCCCCATCGTCGTCGTAGTCCCCCCACGCGGTAGATGCCCTTCGCACCCCCTCCAATGATGTTGCTCCAATGTCCGTAAACGATCCGCCCCCGTCATTCCGAAAGATCCTTAACGCCGGTTGTGAGGCGGCGGTAAGGCCAGCAATGACGAGGTCCAGATCCCCATCCCCGTCGTAATCTCCCCAGTCGGTTGCGCTTTCATCTACACTGTCGATGGCTGTGCTGATGGGCGCGAAGGACCGGTCCCCAATGTTGGACCCGATCGGGGTAAACCGGGCGCTCGTCGTGTCCGCCCGCCCGTCGTTGCGCACCACCTCGATGCGCGACGGTCCGTTCACGCCGCTCGGCACTTCCACGGTGAGCGCGGTGTTCTGGGTGCCGACCACGGTGGCCGACTGATCCGCGTTGGCTCCGTTGAGAAACGCGACTGAATTGCCGGAGGTCGTGAAGCCGTTTCCAAACACGCGTATCTTGGTCGTCGGGGTCCCGCTTACCGGCTCGTAGCCTGAGATCTGGAACGCCGTCGTGCCGCTGTCCTGGTTGGAGGCGCCACTCTCCGCCCCCATGTTGTCGGCGGCGGTGACGCGATAGTAGTACTGCGTGTTGGCCGACACGCTCGCGTCGGTGTAGGTGGTCGTCCCGGCGCCCACCGTGTCGAGGGCCGTCGTGCTTCCAATGCCAGTGGTGGAATCGATCGGTGCCGTGTCGCGATAAATGCGATACTCGGCGAGGTCGGAGGCCGCCACGGCAGTCCAGTCCAGCTGAACGCTGTCGGCGGACGCCGTGGCCGTGAGTCCGGTCGGGGGCTGGGGCGGAGCCGACCTGCTTTCGTAGACCCGGGCCGTGGCCGTGTTGCTGGAATCGACGCCGGTCACGGCAAGGTCGAGCA
>CAZTDC010000573.1:0-2225 GCA_964612165.1 uncultured Salinivenus sp. | reverse complement strand
CAGGGCACGGCCGACGCGGTGCGGCGCAGCATTCCCCACATCGAGGGCTACCGGCACCAGCACGTGCTTATCCTATCGGGCGATCAGCTCTACTCGATGGACTACCGCAACATGCTGGAGCACCATCGAGAAGCCGATGCCGACGTGACGATAGGGACCATTCCGGTGACAGCCGACGAGGCCCCAGCGTTCGGCATCCTCAAAACCGACGACGAGCACGTCATTACCGAGTTTCACGAAAAGCCCCCGCGGGAGGAGTTAGAGGGGAAGGAAAGCCCGGTGACCAACGAGCTCGAGGAGGAGGGCCGCATCTACCTCGCCTCGATGGGCATCTACGTCTTTGATCGAGAGCCGCTGCGGGAACTCTTGGATGCAAATCCGGACGATAACGATTTCGGAAAACAGATCATTCCGGAGGCGATCGATGAACTGACGGTGGCCAGCTATCCGTTTACGGACTACTGGAGCGACATCGGGACCATTCGATCGTTCTACGAAGCCAATCTGATGCTGGCGGGGACAAAACCGCCGTTCAGTCTTTACGACCAGAACCGCCCGCTCTACACGAACGCGCGAATGCTGCCGCCTGCTAAGATTCTGAGCTCGTACGTGCAAAACTCGCTCATCGCCGAAGGGAGCGTCGTTACGAACAGTCAAATTTCACGGTCGGTTGTGGGCATTCGCTCGTACGTGGGTGACAACACGACGATCAAAAACACGGTCATGATGGGGGCCGATCATTACCGGTGGCATGACCAGGAAGAGATCGGGTACCTGGAGGGAGCTGAGAGTCCAGGCATCGGCGAAGAGTCCTACGTCGAGGGTGCCATCATCGACAAGAATGTGTCCATCGGCAAGCGCTGCATTATCAAAAACCGGGAGAACGTTGAGGAGGCCGAGGAAGACAAGTACTACATCCGCGACGGGATCGTCGTCATTCCGAAGAACACGGTCATCCCGGACGATACGATTATTTAGGCGTTTGAGTGTGGGGGTGGTTTCTTCAAGGGAGACTGCGAGAATCGTTGAGGCAAGTCTACTGCCTGCCACATCTAACCTCCCCACTTCCACCAGACCAGTTGGAATGTAGAGAGCAGCCTGCGATATCCCCACATCTTTTTTGAGTTCGTAACCACCAACGGCATGAAAATCACGATCCTAACTAACGAGTATCCACCCAACGTGTACGGAGGGGCCGGTGTGCACGTCGAGTATCTCACCCGTGAACTCGCAAAGCTGGACGACGGCGCGCATGAGATCGAGGTGCTCTGCTTCGGAGAGCAGGAGGAAGAACGGGAGAATCTGACCGTTCGGGGCATTGCGCCCGACTTTGAACTTCCGTATCAGGATGACCGCCATGCGAAGTTTATGGATGCCTTGGCGCGCGATCTTCTCATGGCGGGATCTGTGGCGGACGCGGACATTATCCACGGGCACACGTGGTACTCGCACCTGGCCGGCTGTCTTACGAAGCAGCTCACAGGCGGAAAGCTCGTGCTCACCACGCACTCGCTGGAGCCGCACCGCCCCTGGAAAGCGGAGCAATTGGGCACGGCGTATCAGGGCAGCTCATGGGTCGAACGCACGGCCTACGAAAATGCGGACGGGGTGGTGGCCGTCTCCGGATCGATGAAGGAAGACGTACAGTCTCTCTACGACGTCGGCTCCGCCCAAGTGGAGGTCATCCACAACGGCATCGACATTGATCAGTACCGCCAGCGCCCCGACGAGTCGGTGCTGGAGTCGTATGGGGTCGATCCGGAGCAGCCGTACGTGCTCTTCGTGGGTCGGATTACGCGGCAGAAGGGCATCCTCCACCTCGTCGAGGCCATCCACCACTTCGACTCCGACATCCAGGTGGTCCTCTGTGCTGGGGCGCCGGACACCGAGGAGATTGGGCAAGAGATGGAGGCCCGGGTTGAGACGGCCCGGAGCGAGACAGACAACCCGATCGTGTGGATTGCTGAGATGCTGCCCCGAGAGGACGTGATCACGATGTATACCCACGCGTCGGTGTTTGTCTGTCCAAGCGTCTACGAGCCCTTTGGCATCATCAACCTGGAGGCGATGGCCTGCGATACGCCGGTGGTGGCGTCGTCCGTTGGCGGCATTCCGGAAATCATTGTGCCTGACGAGACCGGCCTGCTCGTGGACGTAGATCCGACGGAGGGGGACACAGTGGAGCCCGCCGACCCCGACGGATTCGCGCGCCGCCTCGCCGACGG
>CAZTDC010000572.1:1426-2228 GCA_964612165.1 uncultured Salinivenus sp. | reverse complement strand
GCTCTCCCATAGTAATCATGTGCAGTCATATCGTGCTCTGAAATCCGGCGCGAGGCAAAAATCCGCCCGCAGCGCGCCTGAAGGCATCTTTGCGCAGCGGACGAATCTCATTGTGCAGCGGACATTCCCTTGACATTGCTGGTCATTGCCCTCTTTTAGGCGACCACACATCGGTAGAGGACCGGAAAGGTGCCCTTTTCTCGCCTTTCGATTCGATGAGGGGACGCGCTTTGTGCCTCCTCAGCGTTCTGTTTCAGTAAGCGGAGTTCCTCGTTTCGTACTTTTAACGGTCGAATAAATTCCTGCATTCATGCTAGCCACGTCCATCGTCCTCGACCCCCTCTCTTTTCGTTTTATTGCCAACATGCTCCGGGACCGCATTGGAGCAAGCGGAGTGCTTCTCGTATCAGCGGCTTTGCTGCTGATGACCGCTCCAGCGGCGGCCCAGGTTCCCGACTTCACGCGTGCCGAGGCGGGCCTGACTGGTGTGCAAGACGGGTCCTCTTCCATAGCAGACGTGGATGGGGACGGGAACCAAGACCTCCTCATCACCGGTGACGACGAAAACTCCAACGAAACGACGACGCTGTACCTGGGGGATGGCAGCGGGGGCTTTACCGAGGCAAGCGCTGGCCTGACCGACGTGCAGGCTAGTTCCTCTTCCATAGCAGACGTGGACGGGGACGGGAACCAGGACCTCCTCATTACGGGTCTAGACGCAAATGGAAACGAAACCGCCAAGCTGTACCTGGGGGACGGGAGCGGGGGCTTTACGGAGGCGGGGGCGGGCCTGACCGGCGTC
>CAZTDC010000572.1:1129-1416 GCA_964612165.1 uncultured Salinivenus sp. | reverse complement strand
GGGGACGGGAATCAGGACCTCCTCATCACTGGGGATGCGGACGTCTCTGACGGAAATCCCTCCGCGACCTTGTACCTTGGGGATGGGAGCGGAAGCTTTTCTGAAACAAACGCGGGCCTGGCTGGCGTGACGGACGCTTCCTCCTCTATCGCAGATGTAGACGAGGACGGAAATCTGGACCTCTTAATCACCGGCGATACCAACGGCTTTGACTCTTTAGGCCAATCCACGACGCTGTACTTCGGGGACGGGAGCGGGGACTTTACGGAGGCGGGGGCGGACCTGAA
>CAZTDC010000572.1:0-1119 GCA_964612165.1 uncultured Salinivenus sp. | reverse complement strand
GTGGACAACGACGGGAACCTAGACCTCCTCATCACCGGCCTGGACGTCAACTCCGATAACACAACGGAACTGTACCTTGGGGACGGGAGCGGGGGGTTTACGAGGGCGGGCGAGTTTAACGAGACCGAGGACGTCTTTGGCGGTTCCTCCTCCATCGCAGACGTGGACAACGACGGGAACCAGGACCTCCTTATCACTGGAGATAACGACGCCTCTGACTCTGGAGGCGAATCCGCAACGCTGTACTTAGGAGACGGGAGCGGGGGCTTTACGAGGGCGGACGCGGACCTGGCGGGCGTGGAATTTAGTTCCTCCGCCATCGCAGATGTGGACAACGACGGGAACCGAGACCTCCTCATCACCGGCGAGTCCCTCGCCAACTCATCGGCGACGTTGTACGTGAACGCGGGAGCCTTTGATTTCTTAGCCGCCTCTTCGTCAAAGACTGTCGGCAGCGACGGCACGGTCGACTTTGGCGACACGGGCGCCACGATCAGTTTCTCCGGCACCAGCGGTTCCGGCGAGGTGACCGTCCAGCGGTTCTCTAACGCCCCGGCCAATCCGCTCGGCATTGAGAAGGCAAACGTGAGCAACTACCGCTTCGCGATTAGCACAGGTGGAAACCTCACCTTTGACAATAGCACGGAGGTGCGCCTCGACATCAGCACGCTCGATGGCATCAACGACGCCTCGAACGTGACCGTCTACAAGCGCTCGACTCGGGATAACGGGCTCTTCAGCTCCCTCTCGACGACCTACGATTCCGAAAGCGACGAACTGGTAGTCACAACGAACTCGTTCAGTGAGTTTGTTCTGGCTAGTGACACGGAATCGCTGGAGGGAGGTGGGTCTGGAACGTTGGCGGCACCATCCAATCTGTCTGCTACTGTAAGCACTTCCCCGGCGGCCGTGTTGAGCTGGGACGGCGTGGGCAGCGACGCGCTTGAGCGCTACCGCCTCTACCGCGATACGGCCCCGATCACCGGCAGCCCGTCGGACCTCAGTCCCATTGACTCGGTCGGAGCCGACACGACGACCTTCACTGACGAGCCGGAGCCGGGCCAGACCTACTACTACCGCGTGACGGCCGTCGACACCGCCGGCACCGAGAGCGGCTTC
>CAZTDC010000571.1:0-2228 GCA_964612165.1 uncultured Salinivenus sp. | reverse complement strand
CCGCATCCGTCGTGATCACGTTTTGCGTCGTTGAAATCGTCCCCGAGTCCAGGTTCTCGTACCACGCAATCTTAGATTCATTATCGAAGTTACCCGCGGAAGCAGAGAGCACGTCCTCGTCCCCGTCCCCATCAACGTCTACAGCGTAGACGGACTGAGCCTCCACCGCATCCGTCGTGATCACGTTTTGCGTTGTTGAAACCGCCACCGAGTCCAGGTTCTCGTACCATGCAATCTTGTCGTCGCGGGAGGAGGCGGAGAGGACATCCTTGTCCCCGTCCGCGTCCACGTCCGCCGAGTGAACCGATGTAGCACCGCAGGCCTTGCAGGGTTTGCTGATCAGGTTCTGGGGCAGCTGCGCCTGAGCCTCTTGCCCTAACCCGAGCCCCAGCCCAAGAAGCAAGGTTAGCGTCCACAGGCAACCTCCCACGGAGCCATTCAAGAGAGAAGCGAACGTGCGACCGAGCATCGAACGGCGTCGAGAAGCAAGGTACATGGCGTATCGAAGCATCGTGGTTGGAAGAATATGAGAGCTGCTGGGCGGGAATAGGTGAGGCCGCCCTCCCAACGGAAGGATCGGCGATGTAGACGGTGAGGCAACTTAGCCCCTTCTACAACACGGTCCGGCAGACCAGGGATTTTTCGCGTTTGGCACAGGGATGAATCCTCCATCACGGGCCAAGCTGCGAGCCCCGAGTTTCTATTGCACACCCACAGCGTAGAGGATTCCCCAATTGGCCCCAAAATACACCGTGTCGTTCCCTCCAAGTGCGGAGGAGGCGTCAATCACGTCGCCCGTGACGTACGTCCACACCTCGGTCCCGTCCGGGCGAATCGCGTGCAGGACCCCGAACCCTTTCCCTTCCGCTCTGGGAAATCCGACGTATATCCAGCCATTTGTCCCGATTGTGGGGGACGACCGAATTTCTCCCCCTGCGCCGTACGACCACTTCTTCGTGCCATTCGGAGTGACCGCATGGTGCCTCCGGTCCTCCGATCCGACGTATATGGTTCCCTCCGGACCGATGGCAGGCGAGGTGTTAATTTCATCCCCCATGTCATCACTCACCATGAATTTCCATTTTTTGTCCCCGCCGGCAGAAATCGCGTGGAGATAGTGCCTGTTATATTGAGTCCCCTGCGCCCCAACGTAGATCGTTCCGTCTGGCCCGACGACGGGAGAAGAGTGTACGGCTGCTCCCGTCTTAAAACGCCATTTCTTGCGTCCGTCTTTACTGATGGCGTATACGTAATTGTCACGCGATCCGACGTAAATGGTCCTGTCCAGGCCGATTGCCGGAGAGGAACGAATATCCTCCCTCGTTTCGGCGCTCCATTTCTTGCTCCCGGTTTGATCTAGCGTGTATACCTTGCCGTCTTTTGAGGACAAGTAGATGGTGCCTCCGGCCCCTATGGCCGGGGAGGATTCGATCCCATCGATGTTTCCGGTGTTGAATTTCCATCTGAGGCTATCGTTGACCCTGCCCGTCTCGCTACCCAGGCCGCTGTTTCTCGGGCCGTTTTGAAAAGACGGCCACGGAGCGCTCTTCTGGGCCTGCGCCGAGGGGACGAGCAAAACCGCGCCGACTACGAGGATGATGAGGCTCGCAAGAAGAAACTGAAATCGGTGGTCTGCGCCAAAGAAACCCATGATTCAGATACGCAGTTTGGTGGCGAATATGCGAGCTTTCGGATCCGCTGGCGGAGACGGGCACGCTACTGCTCCACCGCCGTGAACCCTCCGTCTCCATCTCCCAGGTACAGCGCGGCCCTCGAGCGATTACCGAAACTCCCTGTGATGAAAAGATCGAGGTGCCCGTCGCCGTTGACGTCCCCCAACGACACGGAGCTCCAGGCCAAATCGATTAGGTCCGCCTCCGACTTGGTGAAACTGCCTTGCCCGTCTCCGAGGTAAAGCATGGCCTTCGATTGCTTCCGACTATCGAGGCCGGTGATCACGAGGTCCAGATGCTGGTCCCCGTCCGCGTCGCCCAGCGACGTAGAGCCGTGATAGAGCTGAGGGAGTCCAGCGTCGGCGTCGGCGAACTGACCGGTTCCGTCTCCCAGGTAGAGCAGGGTCGTTCCCCGGTATCGCTCATTCCGGCCCATGATGACTGCATCGAGGTGCCCATCGCCGTTTACGTCCCCGAGCGAGGAGGAGCCTTGCATGACCCCCGTCAGTCCAGCCTCCGCGCTCGTGAACTGGCCCGTACCGTCCCCCAGGTACA
>CAZTDC010000570.1:0-2230 GCA_964612165.1 uncultured Salinivenus sp. | reverse complement strand
CGAAGTCGGCGAAAGATTCGGGCATGGGGGCCGGGTACGGCGTGGGGGCCTCCGTTCCGGCGAGGTCCTCGTCGTTCTGGAATGCTTCTATGATCGTGCCGTCGGCGGCGACGTGGAAGGCATTGGCCCGGGCGCCGAAGAGCTGCCAGAGGATCGACGAGCCGTCCGCCAGATCGAGATAGACGAGGCGGTCCCGCTCGGCGATGCGCACGTCGGTCACCGCCTGGTTGATGGCGCCCTCCAGGAGCGTGGCCACGTTGCGGCGTGCCTTGCTATATCCCTCCACGCGGAAGAGGTGGATGTCGGGCCGCTGCACCGAGCCTCGCACCATCCAGTCCTGCTCCTCGCCCGCCAGCGCCACGGTGAGCTCGTTCTTGTGCTGGGAGAAGACGTCGAGCACCGTACAGCCGACGAGGTCCGGCTGCAGCCCGGGGACTACTTCCTCCCTCGGCGATCCAGAATCGTCTCGGTCAGGGCGCCACTCGCGAACGAGAGCCTGGAGCGTGTAGTAGTTGTTGACCACCGGGTGCGGGCGGTTGAGCGGGAGGATGAGCGCAAGGGGATCTGCACGATTCCCTACACGCATGGCCGGAAAGGCAGATTCGTAGGCCCTTTCCCCCGCAGCCAGACCGCTCGGGTGCCAGAGCGCTGTTGAGTCAGCCGGTGCCCGCCGCCCCTATTTGTCTCGTTGGATGGATCCGCTGCTTCCATGCCCGACGTTCGACTCGACCCCATCGCCCCCCTCCACGCCGACGCCGTCCAAGAGCTGGCGTCCCACCCCGACGTGCTGGCCACCACGAACCTGCCGGAACCCTACCCTAAGGACGGCGCCATCACGTGGATCGAGGCCGTGCAGGAGCAGCGCGAGGAGGGCACGGAGTACCCCTTCGCAATCCTGAACGAGCAGGATACGCTCGTCGGCGTTACCGGCCTGCGGGACGTCATCGATGAGCGGGCCGAGGTGGGCTTCTGGGTCGGCAAGCCCTACTGGAACTGCGGATACGCCACAGCTGGGACGCGTCAGCTCCTCGACGTCGCCTTCGACGAGTTGGAACTGACCGAGGTCTTTGCCCGGCCGCTCAAGCGAAATGGCCCCTCGCGCCGCGTACTGGAGAAACTGGGCTTTACCGCCGTCGCGGAGGAGACGCACGAGCACCCAAAGTGGACCGAAGAGGATCCAGTGGTGCGCTACGAGTTGACGCGTCCGGACTGGTGATCGGAGGCGGGATAAACCCGCCCGGCTCGAAGGAGCCTCCCTACGACGATGTCTCCGGCGCGTACGGCCCGTAGTGCTTCGTAGGCTCGTCGTAGCCGAGGAGCCGCGTTTGCACCCAGCCGACTGCGTCGTTCTGGAGCATGGCGAGGGACGGCACCAGCATCATGAGCACGACCGTCCCGAAGAGGATGCCGACGCCCAGGCTCACGGCCATCGGGATCAGGAATTGCGCCTGCACGCTCTTCTCGATGATGATGGGAAAGAGGCCGAGGAAGGTGGTGAGCGAGGTGAGCAGGATGGGGCGGAAGCGCACCTGGCCGGCGTGCACCAGCGCGTCGGACCAGTCCTCGCCCTCGGCGGCCTTCTCGTTCGCAAAGTCCAGCATGACGAGTGCGTCGTTGACGATGACCCCGCTGAGGCCCACGATGCCGAAGATGCTGAGCAGGCCCAGTTGCACGTCAAGCACAAGGTGCCCGATGAGGGCTCCGATCCAGGCGAACGGAATGGTGCTCATGATGACGAGCGGCTGGAGGTAGGACCGGAAAGGGATGGCCAAGAGGGCGTAGATCGCGAAGAGCGCCAGCAGAAAGCCAATGATGAGCGAGCTCTGCGCCTTGCGCTGCTGGCGCTGCTGCCCGCCGAACTGGTAGCTCGTCCCCGGAATGGCGCGCTGGACGTTGGGGAGCACGCGGGCGTCGAGCGTCCCGGTGATCTCGTTCCCGGTCGTGACCGAGGGGTCCACGTCGGCCGTGACCGTCACGACGCGCCGGCCGTCCTGACGGTTGATCTGGGAGGGACCATAGCCGAGCGACACCGTGGCCACCTCTTCCAGCGGCACGTCGCCCCCGGCGGGCGTGCGGATTCTATAGTCGTAGAGGTCCTCCACCGAGTTTCGTTCGTCGTCCGGCAGGCGGGCGTAGACGCGCACCTCGTTCTGCCCGCGCTGCAGCCGGTACGACTCGACGCCGAAGAAGGCCGCGCGCACCTGGCTCGCAAGGTCGTTGAGCGTGAGGC
>CAZTDC010000569.1:0-2242 GCA_964612165.1 uncultured Salinivenus sp. | reverse complement strand
ATCCTGAAGCTGGAGCAGAACTACCGCTCCACCCAGCCGATCCTCGACCTCGCCAACCACGTCATCGACCAGGCGGATCGGTCGTACGAGAAGGAGCTCTTCAGCGAGGACGAGGAGGGCGATCTGCCGGCCCTCGTCCCCGCCGCCGACGGCGAGATGGAGAGCCGCTTCGTGGCACAGATGATCATGCGGCTCCGCGAGGACGGCGTGTCCCTCAGCGACATCGCCGTCCTCTTCCGCAGCAGCCACAACGCCTACGACCTGGAAGTGGAGCTCAACCGCCGCAACATCCCGTTCGTGAAGTACGGCGGCATGAAGCTGAACGAGGCCGCCCACATCAAGGACGTGCTCGCGCACCTGAAGGTGGCCGAGAATCCGCAGGACGCCGCGTCCTGGAACCGCATCCTGCAGCTCATCCACGGCATCGGGCCGAAGACGGCACAGGACCTCATCGCTTGGACGACGGAGGAGGCCGACGATCCGTTCGTACCGGGGGACGGCATGCCGTTCTCCTCGCGATACGTGTCCCGGATGAAGGAGCTGCTCGGCGTGCTCCGCTCCATCCGTGACCCCGACGTGCCCCCCTCCGAGCAGGTGGAGGCGGTGCTCGACTACTACCAACCGATTTTCGAGAAGGAGTACGACGAGGACTACCCGAAGCGCGAGCCGGACCTGGACCACCTGGCCGGCCTCGCCGCCAACTACGAGAGCCGCCAGCGCTTTCTGGAGTCCATGGCGCTCGACCCCATCGAGCTTACGGCCCTCGACCAGGAGGCCGCCGACGAGGACGAGCCGCCCCTCGTGCTCTCGACGATCCACTCGGCCAAGGGTCTCGAATTCCACACCGTCTTTCTCATCCGGGCGCTGGACGGCACCATTCCCTCGCGCCACGCCCTGCGCGACGACGAAGAGGGAATCGACGAGGAACTGCGCCTCTTCTACGTCGCCTGTACGCGGGCCGAGGAGAACCTTTTTATCTCCTACCCGATGACCCAGTACCGCCGCTCGTACGGAGAGTACATGACCGATCCCAGCCGCTTCGTGGAGGACATCCCGGAGGAGGTGCTGGAGCCCGTGCAACTCGTCGAGGAAGACTCCCCGGAGGCCGTGGAGGCCCCCGACGAGCCGGCCCAACTTCCTGATGGCGAACAATCCGCTGATACCGAGCCGGACGCACCGGAGACAACGCCGAGCCGGCCCAACCGCGATCCGTCCGACGCCGACGAGCTTCCGTTTTAGGGGTGGAGGTGTAGAGACCTGGATGGGCGCCGCACTGACCGTTCCTCTAACGTCTCCGCCAACCCAGTTCGGCAAAAAAACATTCTCGGATCCAAAAGGCAGCGTCCCTGTCGTTTCACCCACATCGCCTTCGCAACTGATTCGTTCGGTCATGGACCTGGAGCACGACCGGTCGACATTTCCCGACGCCGAGGCCGTGGCGAACTGCCCTCTCACCATCGCCGAGATCGGCATGGAGCGGCTCGACCTCATCCGCCGCCTGAACGTCGCCATCTTCGAGGACGAGCACATCATCAACACGTTCGACCGGGACGATATCCTCATGCTCGTCGCCTGGTCGGACGAAACGCCGGTAGGGTTCAAGCTTGGTTACCGGCTCGATGAACCCACCTTCTACAGCGCGAAGGGGGGCGTGCGGGAGGCCTATCGCCGCAACGGCATCGCCCGCGCCCTGCTCCACGCCATGCTCGCCGCCGTCCGGAAGCGCGGCTACGAGCGCTTCGTCTATGACACCTTCCCAAACAAGCACCCGGGCATGACGGTGATGGGGCTCGACGAGGGATTCACGGTGATCCGGGCGGGGTACAGCCCGCGCTACCAGGACTACCGCCTCCGCTTTGCGCTCTCGTTCGACGAGTAGAGCAACGGATCCTCGTAGCACCGCTCGGACGCTGAAAGCTCGCATGCTCAAGGCATGTCGATGGCGTGGAGAAAGCGTGGGCGAGTGGGGAAACGGGCGAATCCGTTGCGCCAAAACGGTCGTGCAAAGCAGCCCTTCCCACGGCGATCGCATCTCAATTTCGGTCGCCTCCTTCCGGCTCTGTCAGCGTGACACGCTCTCTCCCACGCCCCCAAGCGCCCTTTCGCTCGTGCTGTTCCGGCACTCGCGCCGATCGGAGAGAACAGGGCCTCCATCCCCAGAAGAAACATCCCAAGATACGATTGCCCTGCGGCCCTTCCAGTGTGATCGATTTTTGAACCTGTGGCGGTTATCTTCCTCACG
>CAZTDC010000568.1:0-2242 GCA_964612165.1 uncultured Salinivenus sp. | reverse complement strand
TCTAAGACGCGTCGCCGAGGACTATTTCCTTGTTCGTCACTTTGGGGAAGCTCGTCTCGCACTTGCGTATGGGTTTCTCCATTGGCTTTGCCGTCGATTCCAGGGACCTCCCTTCACCATGAGCATTCACGCCGAACGAGTTGCCGAGCTTGTACAGCGCGAGGTTGCACGAATTCTCCAGCGCGAGTACGCCGATCAATTGCAACCGATGGTGACCGTTACTCGGGCGCGCATGACCGGCGATCTTTCTATCGCTTACGTGTACGCCAGTGTTATGGGCGACACGTCGGAGGAGCGGGAAGCGACCTTCCGTCAGCTGAAATCCTTAGCCCCGGAAATTCGAGACAAGTTGGCCTCTCGTATCCGACACAAAGTCCGCGAAATTCCGGAGTTAAAGTTTTTTCACGACGAGTCGCTCCAGAAAGCCAAGCGGATGGAAAACTTGTTCGACCGCATCCGTGAGGAGCGCCAGCGGCGAGAAGACTCTGACGATTCGGTCGCAGAGTCGGAGTAATTTGGTTCCTGCCCTCACATCGCTTCTGTAAACCCAGCACTCACCCCGTGCCGTCCAGCGCTGCTCAGCGTGACATTCCACCGGAGCTCGTCTACGTACACCCTGATCTACCAAAGTCTTTCTCGGACGGTGCGGTTTTGCTGATCGACAAGCCCAAAGGGGATACGTCGTTCGACGTGGTTGAGGCTGTGCGAGAGGGCACCGGAGCAGAAAAGGTGGGGCACGCGGGCACTCTTGACCCACTGGCCACTGGTCTGCTCATTCTGCTAGTGGCACGTCCGGCCACACGGCTGCAGGAGGCGTTCATGCATCTCCCAAAGGTGTACGAGGGCACGATGCGCTTCGGAGAGAAGACCCCCTCCCTTGATGCGGAGACGGAGGTTGTGGAGCGAACGGATCCGTCACATGTCACCCTCGACGAACTGAAGACGGTTCGGGACCAGTTCATCGGTTCCATCGAGCAGGTCCCTCCAATGTACTCGGCCGTGAAGGTGGATGGGGAGCGACTCTACAAGAAGGCACGTCGCGGGGAAACTGTCGACCGCCCCCCTCGGCAGGTGCGCATCGATCAATTTGATTTAGTCGATTGGGACTCGCCGGAGCTCAAGTTTCGGGTGGAATGCTCCAAGGGCACCTACGTTCGAAGTCTGGCTCGGGACGTGGGGGAGGAGCTTGAGGTAGGGGCTCATCTCCGTGGCCTTCGCCGGCTGGCGATCGGGCCATATCGTGTAGATGCGGCGTGGCCCCTGGACGCTCTCGAAGAGGCTTTGTTACAGACGAAGACGGACGGCTCATGAAGCGTGAGATTGGTTGGGATGAAATTGAACGAAATGAGCAGTCGGTCGTCACGGTCGGGACGTTTGACGGCGTTCATCGGGGGCATCAAGCCATCATCGACTATTTGGAGTCACGGGCACAGGCGCAGGGCGGCCCGAGCACACTCGTCTCATTTGATCCGCACCCGCGGTCGGTCGTGCACGGGAAAGAGGTGCCTCTCCTTACCACTGTGGAGGAGCGAGCGAATCTTCTCGAGGACCTCGGTATCGACCGGTTTGTCGTCATTCCGTTTTCCTCCGAGTTCGCGCAGCTCGATCCGGAAGACTACGTCGAAGAGATTTTAGTACAGCGCGTTGGGCTTCAGGAGATTACTGTTGGTTACGACCATCGGTTTGGGAGAAAACGGGCGGGTGACGTGGACCTGTTGAAGGAGCTGGGCCCGAAGCATGGCTTCGACGTGGATGTCATTCCGCCGCAGGAGGTTGACCAGGACGTGGTTTCCTCGCGCAAGATTCGTGATCTTCTGCAGGGAAAGGGGGACGTAGAGGCTGCGGCTGAGCGTATGGGCCGACCGTATCAGTTGGCCGGCGTCGTGGCGCGGGGGGAAGGACGGGGACGAAAAATCGGCTATCCGACGGCCAATCTCGCCCTCGAAGATGCGCGTAAACTAGTGCCTAAGCGCGGCGTGTATGCGACCATAGTCAAGCTTCCGAACGGAAACCAGCGGGGTGGGATGATGAACATCGGTCGGCGGCCAACCTTCGATGAAATGGAGGTCACTGTCGAGGTTCATCTCTTCGACTTTCAAGGCGATCTCTATGGGGACCGGCTTTCTGTTCAGTTCCTGCAAAGATTGCGAGACGAGCAAAAATTTGACTCAGCGGAGGACCTTGCACTGCAACTTTCGGAAGACGAACAGCATTGTAGAACCATTGTAAAGGCTTTTGACGA
>CAZTDC010000567.1:0-2247 GCA_964612165.1 uncultured Salinivenus sp. | reverse complement strand
TGTTGAGATCATTGTCCCAGAACGCAAATGTAAACTGGTCGCTGGACCGAAAGCCAATGTGAAGCCCCCGGTTGGCTGTGGATTCGCCCTGCGACAGCGCGTAGGTGTCTTGTCCCGTCGCGGCCCGCTTCGCCCAGAAGGAGATCGTGAAGTCCCCACCACTCAATGGGATACGTGATGCAGTTCGGGCCACTCCTCCTTCGCCGTCGAGCTGCAGTCCGCGTCCGGGGGGGGGCGCAAGGCACACGTCGACGTCCGACACGCCCGTCCCCGTCTGCGTGGTGACACGCCCCGTAAGGGCCCCATCCGGCGGGCGATAGCCGTAGTCGCACTTCCGTCTCGACTCTCGATCCGAATCGTCGTAAGTTGCCACACAGTATTGCGTGGTGGATCCCGCACGAGCGTCGGTGTCGTCGAACCGGGTGACATCGGGACTCACCGTGCCGACCTCTTCCCCATTGCGATAGATTCGGTAGCCTTCTTCGCTATTTGACTTATCCGTCCACGAAATGCGCACCTTGTCTTCGTTGGTACCGTCGGTTGCCTGTATATCGTCTGGCGCCGCAAGGGGACTCCGGATGGAAACATCGGTTTTGAAGTGTACGGTAATCTTGTCCTGATCCCGAGATCCGGAAAGCACCTCTGGACGGGGACTTCCCCCGAAATCTGCCGCGTAGACCGAAGGAACCCAACTGGCGTTTTCGCGAAGACCCTTTGGCCCTGAAAATTCCCCCATTCCTTTATTTTCAAACCACGAAACAACAATATTTTTATCCCGAGAGGCGGCAAGCACATCCATGTCTCCGTCCCTGTCAAGATCCGCCGCATAAGTAGAGGTCGCCTGATCAAAATTAGCGCTGATCACCTTCTGCTTCGAAAACCCATTAGATCCGTTGTTCTCATACCAGGCAATTCGGCCGTTATTCTCAGAAGCAGAGAGGATGTCTTGAGCACCATCCCCGTTCAGATCCGCTGCGTCGACAGAACGTGCTCCGTCAGCAGGTCCATCGGCCTGGTTAACGATAATCGTCTCCGAAAATGAGCCTCCCCCTTCGTTCTCGTACCACGCAATTTTATCATCTGAGGATGACGCAGAGAGCACGTCTGGATCCCCGTCTCCGTCCAAGTCTGCCGTGGCGACAGAGAAGGCGTCCAGTGCGTCGCTTTCATTAATTCGTTGTTCGGCTCCAAATCCATCGGCGTCAGCTCCATTTTCACCGACCTGGTTTTCGTACCACGCAATCGTAAAATCTAGAGCTGCGGCAGAAAGTACATCCTGATCTCCGTCCCCATCCAGATCCGCCGTCTTGACGGAGGTAGCCGCAAGAGCATTGTTACTAATGACTTTTTGCCCGGAGAATCCGCCAGTCCCATCATTTTCGTACCAAGCAACTTTGTCGTCTCCATAGGAAGCGGACAATACATCCTGATCCCCATCTCCGTCCAAGTCAGCGGCATAGACCGATTGCGGACCAGTCACCTTCTTGGTGATATTCTTCTGGTCGGAAAAGCCCCCGTTTCCAAAGTTCTCATACCAGGAAATCTCATCACCATCCGCAGAGGCTGAGAGAATATCTTGGTCGCCATCCCCGTCTAGGTCTGCTGCGTAGACAGACCGAGCCCCGTCGGCACTTGTGGTAACTAGACGGTCCTCCCGAGAGGAATTTGATTTCACACAGCGAGAATCGGTCTCGGTGGTATTGCTCACCGTCTGCACACAGTACTCGTACTCAGTCTGCGGAAACGTATTAGAATCAATGTACGAGGCCACGTTGACCCCTGTCGTGTCCAGCACGCTACCGTCTCGCAAGATTCGGTATCCGCCCTCCGCATCGGAAACATCTTCCCAAGACAGGCCGACCTCGTCTTGATATCCGGCAGCCCGCACGGAGCGCGGCGCCTGCAACGCCGTGGATCCCGAATCGTTCGTCGGAGAAACGGCCCCGAGTCTGTCGCGAGGCACCACGGTATAGACGTACTTCTCGCCCACATTGATGCTGCTGGCATCATCTACGTAGGACGTAGCATCCTTCTTGAGCTGAGCAATGCGCGTGGAGTCGCCCGTGCTCGGGTTCTTCCGGTAGACCTCGTACCCGGTCTCCGCCTGCGACTCGTCGCTCCACCGCAGGTCGACCTTTCGCTCGAAGGCCCCGTCGGTGGCCTGCACGTCCGTCGGGGCATTGAAGACGCGAGAGCCGGTGTTTGCCGTCGTGTCCGAGCGGCCCGGGCCCCCGCCGTCCACGTAGA
>CAZTDC010000566.1:0-2247 GCA_964612165.1 uncultured Salinivenus sp. | reverse complement strand
GTAAAGGGAGCGCCGTGGTGAACAAAAAGCCCCCATTCAAGCTTTCGGTGAAAGCTCCGTAACGGGCCCCGACGGAATGCGTCCCGACCGTCGGCACTGATGCGGCCCGCATCGATCTTTGCGGGCAGGAGTTGGCCCTGCTGAGAAATATGCTTGACTGCACAAACCTTGTCCTCCCTGATCCTCCGCCCTTTGCACAGGTCCGAGAGCTGGGCGACTCGACGGTGCTGCTGCGCTTTCACGGCTGGGTGAATCAGGAGAAGACGGACTTCCAAAAGGTACAGAGTGAATCGATTCGGCTCGTAAAACAGGCCTTCGACGAGGCCAACATCGAGATGCCGGAGCCCACGTATCGGCTGCAGCTGTACCAGGCCGGCGAGGCGCCGCCGCACGCCCCGAAGCGGCCGGAAGGCTCCATCGCCGAACAGGCCCAGTCGATCGACGTGCTGACCGAGGGCCACCTGGAAGCGCGCGTGGAAGAGGAGCTCCACTTGTCCGACGAGCCGAACCTGCTTTCTCGGTAGCAAACCAAGGATGACGCCAACATCACACAAAAGGGGCACTCCCGACACGATGGCGACGCCTCAATTCTCTGCGTCAGCACGATTGGAATCCACCTTCGAATCCCTCTCGTGACGCCAGCCCCTCCCTCTCCAGTCTGTTGTGCATGCCGACGTATAATCTCACGTTCAGGGATCAGGAATTCGTGGAGGTTCCTCCGTCGCGCCCCGACCGTCGAATGGTTACTGCTCGCCAGCTCGGCGGAGGGCGTGTCGATACAAATCGTCCGACATCCAAAACCCGCTACCCTGAAGAGCATCGAGGAGGGGCTGCACGGCAGAAACGTGTCCCGCTTGCTTTGCTCGAATCACCAGACCGATCGTGCCGACCACCGTCACGTCCAGGTCGCGGGCTTCCGTTCGGGCCGCTGCATCGTCCAGGACGACGTGCGCGGCATCAAGTTCGGTGGCCAACGCGATGACCTCTGCTTCTCCGGCATCCACGGTCCGACGCAGCAGATGAACAAGCGGTCGGCTCGGTGAATCGGTGAGGGCAATCCCATCAGGCACGCCGCCGTATTCGTCGCGCACAGCGGGCGGAATGCGGATGTCATCGTAGAGAGCGTGGAGCATGTCGAGCCGGTCGATTCGCTCCACGTGGATCAGGCAAGACGTGTCAGGCACACAAACCGGCATCACGCATCAAGCTCTCGATCCAGATCCTCCGGCGAGATGTTGATGACGGGGATGCCCTTCTTTGCAAGCAGGTCCATAAATGACCGTTTCGAGTAGCCGGCCATCTCTGCGGCCTTTCCGAGAGACACGCGCTCGCCCTCGTACAGCTTGATGCTCAGTAGCAGTCGGGCTTCGTCCGACGAGATGTGTGACGGAAGGTCAACAGTGAGTTGGCTCATAACGATTCGAGGAGAAAGATGGACCAAGGCGTCGCTTGTTGTACGCACCACGGGAAGAACCGATTCGTAGCGCTTGCTCATCGGTGCCCTTTCCCCGATCGATTCCGGCACCTCCTCCCGGTCGCGGATCTCTTTGCGGATGTGCCCAGAACGCTCGTGGCCGTACGTGAGGACGGCGTACACATCCACGCTGGGTAGATCAATCCCAATTCTCAACAAACGAGGATCCATCCCCCCGCCCCCGTCATACCCACGACCGTGTCCGCCACTGGAATGCATCCCGGATTGGACGTGCCGCGCCCCGCCGGAACGCTCTCCACACCCACGCCCCCACGCACTCATGCCCCAAACCCTATCCAAAGCCCCCGACGTCGACCGCGAACTGGCAATCGACCACGGCCTCTCCGATCGCGAGTACGACGAGATCTGTGACCGCATGGGCCGCACGCCCACCTTTACCGAGCTCGGCATCTACTCGGTGATGTGGAGCGAGCACTGCAGCTACAAAAACTCGACGGCCCTCCTCAAGACGCTCCCGAACGAGGGGGAGCACCTGCTGGCGGAGGTCGGCGAGGAGAACGCGGGCCTCGTGGACGTGGGCGACGGCATGGCGGTGGCCTTCAAGATCGAATCGCACAATCACCCCTCCGCCGTGGAGCCGTACGAGGGGGCGGCCACCGGCGTCGGCGGCATCCACCGCGACATCTTCACGATGGGCGCCCGCCCCATCTGCGCGCTCGACTCCCTCCGGTTCGGCTCGCTGGAGAAGTCGCGCGTCCGCTACCTGTTCGACGGCGTGGTGCGCGGCATCGGCGACTACGGCAACTCGTTCG
>CAZTDC010000565.1:0-2256 GCA_964612165.1 uncultured Salinivenus sp. | reverse complement strand
TTATTCTATTGGTGCTTTTTCTGGGGAGCCCTCTTCCCGAAGGTCCAGTGCCATCTGGGCAACAAGCCCCGCCCAAATGTAGGTTTGATGATGGCCCGCCCAATGGGTGTCCGGGCTGTAAAACTCCCAAAAGGTATGGGAGGTCTTCAGATTGTGGATGACATTGTCAAACACCCGGCGGGTCAGTTCCCGCGCCTCGGCATCGTACCCGTACTTACGGAGCCCCCGAGCGAGGAGAAACTGCCATTCTACCCAAACGGGCCCGTTCCAGTACCCCTGAGGCTCATAGAACGGGTCCTGAGCAGAGAGAGACGGCACGCCGTAAGGACGCCAGAAGGCTGTCGAGTCTGTCAAGTGCTCTTCTACCAACCGTTCAGCCTGTGCCTCAGTGGCGGTCCCGGCCCAGAGCGGGAGAAACCCTGTAATTTCTCGTCTCTTCAGGTCGTCTTCCTCATCGAAGGTGAAATCGTGGTCCTTCCGATCGACATAGTAGAAAAAGCCCGTTTCCTCGTCCCAAAACGTTTTTTGGATCGCTTTTGTCCGCCGTTTCGCTTCGTCACGCCACCACTTTGCACCTGTAGAATCCCCAAGTTCCGCGGCCATATTCGCCAGGGCCTTGGCCTCTTTCACGAGCATCGAGTTTAGGTCAGGCGATTCAAAATTGGAGGGCCATCCAACGTCGTGCCATAGCGCCACCTTCGCGTCTCGCACCGATTCAAGGACGGCATGCCCTCCCCATTCAGCAAGTCCATCATCGTCCCGGTCCCGATTGTTGAGCCACCATTTGTAAAAATCCGATCCCGATGAATAGGCCTCCTGGAGAAAAGACCGATCCCCGGTGATTTGGTACAACTCCCAGTTTTCGTAGCTAAACCAGGGAGCGGAACTCGTGAAGCTTCCTCGGACAAAGTTGGTAGCGTCCAGATAGGGACCTGCTCGATACTCAATGTATCCGTTTTTCCACTGCCGCTCCATGTATACGCGCTGCGAGTTCTGGGCGCTCTGCGCGTCGAGGTACGCGTAGGGAAGCATCGTGAGGCTCTCGTGGAACACTTGTCCGGCATGCCCCCATCCCCAGGTTGGCTCGCGGGAATACACGTAGTGGTTGTAGGAGCTTTTTCCTTCCGCTGGAAGCATGTTCTGCCTCATCAAGTTAAAGGCGCTCCAATACATCATCTTCCGCTCCGAATCGTCGAAATCCAAGCGAGGGACGCTTCGGTAAAGCTGTTCGTTCGCCTGAACCGCCTGGGACACCGAATACCCCATCAGAGCCTGGCTTTTCTTGATAATGGGACGGCCGCTGTGAATGCCCGCAACGCCCCGTACCATCCGGAGGGCTTTCGAGGCCCCCGGTGCCAGCGTGATCGTCGTCTGATGAGCCAGAACCCGGCCCGTATCCGGACGCGTGGCTGTTTCTATGTCTTTTCCCTCCGAAAGGACTTCGTAGAACGAAGGTGCCTTCGAAGACGGATCTGCCTCCGCCCGCGGGTAGACGCCGACGCGAGTAGCCGAACGTGACCGGAAGACATTCCGCCGGTCTTTGACATGCGGGACCGACTCCTTTCGCTTCGTCCACCCATCGGGCTTCTGCTGGTGCTTGGCAGTCACGTACCGGTCCTCTGGCTCCGCGGACACCTCATCGAAGGAAGATGATCGATGGAGAAAGGGAATCACCTCAAGGGTGATTGGCTCTCCTCCCTGATTGGTTACGGTAAAGTTCCAGAGCGCCAAGTGAGAGCTGTAAACCTGAAACGTGCTCTCAACACGGATGGTCTCGTAGGGCCGAAAGTGGAATGCAACAAGGTCACTGTAGGACATCGTGATGGTAGGCTCCGCGTACATGTCTTGCAGATGCACGCGGGCATCGTCCCGCTGCCGGAACGCGACGCCCCAGTCGCCCGCGTGGTCCGTGGCGAACTGAATCGGGGCGTCCTCCTCGTAAAACTCGAAGCGGTACGCCTCATCGACGATGTATTCTGAGCGCCGGAGGGGAGCCGCGTACGTCGTAAACAGTGGGTCATTCCGAGTGGCTGAAAGATGGGATAGGTACGGCTGTGAGGAGGAGGCTGAACTCACGTGTTCAGCATTCGAGCCCCCCCGAAACGACGTACGCGACGGGACCGGTGCCGTGGTCTGTGCCCATCCCCCCTCGCCACCGACCCCGGACAGGCCGGAAAGCACAACAAGCAACACTGCGACCCGGAGGAGAGGCGTCCACGATATTTGCATAGGATCAGGCCTGACCACAAAATTTAC
>CAZTDC010000564.1:0-2256 GCA_964612165.1 uncultured Salinivenus sp. | reverse complement strand
GAAACTGCCTTGGGGGAGATAGGCGCCGAGTCGGTCGCGGAGGCCCGGAGCGAGAACCAGCGCAAACAGCGGCTAAAGACTGAGCTCTCCTCGGTCAAAGAGCAGATCGAGGGCCTCGTGCCGGAGGAAGGCAGTGATCTGGAGGAGGCCCGCTCCCGACTTGAGAGCCAGCTGTCGACGGCCAAGGAGCAGCGCGCCTCCGATGCCGGCACGGGAGGCGACGCTGATGGGGACGGCGAGCCTGACAGCAAGCCGCTACCCGACACGGAAGAGGAAACCCAGGCCCTTCTGACCGAAACGGAAGACGACTTAGAGAAGGCCGAAGACAATCTAGAAGAAGCAAGAGAGGCGCTTCAGAAACACGACGAGACGGCCCGGAAGCTCCAAAAAGATCTGCAGAAGGCCAATACCCAGGCCGAGGGCATCGAGGACTCTCTTTCTGCAGCCCGCGGGACCCTCAAAGGGCATGAGGAGGACTATGGGGCGGACGAGGATCTCCGGGCCGAGCTTGAAAAGGCCCAGACGGAAGCCAAAGAAAAACAAGGCCGTGTAGAGGAGATCGAAGAGCAGCTGGACGACTTAAGCCCCAAGGACCTCAAAGCCCGGAAGGAGCGGGCGGAAAGCGCTCTGAAGAACACGAAGGAGGAGAAGCGGGAGCTCAAAAGCGATCTCGACAAGGTGCAGGGCCGCCTCGAGAGCGACGACCTGCGAGGCCTACACGGGCGGCTCGAAGAGGCCCGGCAGGACCTCGACGACGCCCAAGCAGAGGTGGACCGATTGGAGCGACAGGCCGAGGCCGCAAAGCTTCTCTACGAGACGCTCGTCGAGAAGCGGGCGGCGGCCCGCCGGCAGTACCTCGCGCCTCTGCGGGAGGAGGTAGAAGACCTATTGGAGCGCTTCTTTGGGGCGGAGACGGCCACCGTGGAGTTCGGCAAGGAGTTTGGGCTGGAGAAACTGAGCCGTCCCGCGGACGGAAGCTTTGAGTTCGACCAACTAAGCGCCGGAGCAAGACAGCAGCTCAGCGTCCTGGTCCGCCTGGCGATGGCGCGGCTGATCGCCCAAGAGCGACCGCACCCGGTGTTTCTGGACGATGCACTTTCAGACACCGACCCGGATCGCTTCGAGGCGATTGCCAACATCCTGCATAGTGCCTCGGAGGACCTCCAGATCGTCTTAACGACCTGCCACCACGATCGGCACCGCCAGCTGGGGGTGCCGACAAAACGTATCGAATCGCTAAAGACGAACTCATCTGACGGGGATCAATTAGGCTAGTTTTCGGATCCTCGCCCCGGTACATCGCGGGAAGTCGGACACGAAACGCCATCACACCGTCGATCGGTGAGGAAGCCCCCTTTTCTTCTGATGGGTCAAGGCCCACGATTTTCTCTTGATAGAGAGTTCCCAGCTTTGCAGAGTCCTCTGCCGTTGTTCTTGTTGTGCCCGTGTTCTTGTTGTGCCCGCGGAGCAAACGATGGCAGGAGACGCGACATTCCCAAAACGCTCCGTCAGGCGCCTGCGTTTTGGTCCCAAATCAAATCCATATTGAAGTGTCCCCAAGTCCGATGCCTACGTTTACCATCAAGGGCGTACCACCGGACCTCCACGAGAAACTGAAAGAGCGCGCCGAGCGCCATCGCCGCAGCATGAGTAGCGAAGTCCTCACCATTCTAGAGCGGACGCTTATCCCATCGCAGAAGTCGGCCGAGGAGGCGATCGCCGAGGCCGAGGCCCTGAATAACCGGATTGGGAAGACCTTTCCGAACATCGTCAGCGAAGCAAAACGGAAGGGCCGAGCATGATCGTCGTCGACCCCGATTTGATCAGCTATTTGTGGATTCGAATGGATACCGAGCGGCGCCTCTGACCCAGGATGCTCGGGAACGTGACGAGGATTGGGTTGCGTCTCGAGTGTGGCGCTCGGAGTTTCGGAATTTCCTTCTGAGCTACGTGGTAGGGGGCTATATGACTCTGGTTGAGGCCCTTGACTACGCCCGAACGCTGAGGATGGCCTCCACGCGAGTCCCCATTCGGTGTCGACCCGGCGAGTGCTTAAACTGGTTGACGAGACCGGTCACTGGGCATACGATTGTGAGTACGTTGCCTTAGCGCAGGAACTCGACGTGGCGCTCGTGACCGGAGATAAAACCGTCGCCAACCTCTTTCCCGACACGGCGGTGCTACTGGAAGACTTCGTGGAGGCTGATGGTGATCGCCAGACCGTGATGCTCTCGCGTGGCGAAGTATTTGCAGAAG
>CAZTDC010000563.1:0-2259 GCA_964612165.1 uncultured Salinivenus sp. | reverse complement strand
CACAATCAACAGGTTCGACGCGTCCCTCGGCCGTCGGCGACGAGATTTCCCGGGACGACCGCCTCCGAACGTACGGGTCGTGACGAAGAGGCGAAAGACCCCAACGGCAATCTCACATTCGAGGGTGGAAGCGTGGGGGGAGCGGGAGCATGGGAGCGTGGGAGAAGAGAAGCATGGAGGGGTAAGCGACTGCAATAGACAACGTCCACACTCTGTTTGTCACTCCTCCTCACTCGCCAGTGTACGACATTCGCGTTTTGGTTTTCCCGTATTCACGTTGGCACAAAGCAGACGGAGAAGCAGGTTGGTCGTGCTCCCGTGCCCCTGCTCCCCCGTTCTCTTCCGGCAAGACCAGACGGGTAGCATCAGACGAGCCTCCGGCCGCCGTTTCAGACTGTGACGAATGATTGCCCTGTTCGTCAGTAGTGCCAGGGCACATCGCTCCAGTCCGGGTCGCGGCCCTCCAGGAAGGCGTCGCGGCCCTCCTGCGCCTCGTCGGTCATGTAGCCGAGGCGGGTGGCCTCGCCCGCGAAGACCTGCTGCCCCACCAGGCCGTCGTCCGCCATGTTGAAGGCGTACTTGAGCATGCGAACGGCCGTGGGACTCTTGCCGTTGATCGTCTCGGCCCAGTCGAGCGCCGTCCCTTCGAGCTCGTCGTGCGGAACGGCCTCATTGACCATGCCCATGTCCGCGGCCTCCGCTGCCGAATAGGTTTTGCCGAGAAAGAAAATCTCCCGGGCCTTCTTTTGGCCCACCTGCTGCGCCAGCAGGGCTGAGCCGAAGCCGCCGTCGAAGCTCGCCACGTCCGGATCCGTCTGCTTGAATTTCCCGTGCTCGAGGCTGGCGAGCGTCAGGTCGCAGATCACGTGCAGGCTGTGCCCGCCGCCCACGGCCCAGCCCGGCACCACGGCAATGACGACCTTCGGCATGAAGCGGATCAGGCGCTGCACTTCCAGGATGTGCAGACGGCCGGGTCGCGACTCATCCGTCGCGCCGTCTTCGTCCTCGTACTGGTAGCCGTCTTTGCCGCGAATGCGCTGGTCGCCGCCCGACGAAAACGCCCACTTCCCGTGCTTCTCCGACGGGCCGTTGCCGGTGAGGAGGACACAGCCCACGTCCGCGCTCTGGCGGGCGTGATCGAGTGCCTGGTACAGCTCGTCGACCGTCGGCGGACGGAAGGCGTTCAGTACCTCGGGGCGGTCGAACGCGATGCGCACCGTGCCGTGGTCGGTGGCGCGGTGGTACGTGATGTCCTCAAAGTCGAAGTCCTCGACGGGTGTCCAGACGTCAGAATCGAAGAGATCAGAAACCATGTTGAATGGGAGTAGAGGGTTCAGAAGAAGGGAGGAAAGGCGGGACCAGTAACGTACGAATTGGCGGGCGCAGAGACCACCGTTTTGACCGTTACTTTTCCGACGAGTGTGGCGTCCTTGTCGAAGAGAACGAACGGTCATCGACACAGAGCGATCGGCAGGATATGGTTCGTCGTTTCGGAGATCGAGGCATCTGGCTTGTTCTTGCTCTCGTGCTGAACGGGTGGATCCTGGGAACGGAGGCTCATGCTCAGTTCCGATCCGGCGAGCCCTCTCCCCGGCCCGACTCTGTACAGTCCCTCGCGCCTTCCTCACTCGGGGAGACGCGTTCGCTCGACGCCTACGTCCGAGATCCCGATGGACCGAATCCGATAGAGCGGCATACGGACCGTTCTCGGGGGTACGATCCCACCCTGACCCGCGGCCAAAAGCTACTCTGGGGCACCGTGGGGGTGGTCGTGCAGTCGTTCTGCAACGTAGACGGTGAGAAGCCCCTCACGGCGCGTCCGGATTTCACCATCGAGCCCGAGAGGCGGACGTGCCTCCATTGTGAACGGCTGGAGGACCCCGCGTGGAAGGCGGTGGGGGAGGGGCTGTTCTTATCCACTCCGTAGCGCAACCGCTCATCGAGATCGCCGGTCCGTTGAGGAGGCCGTCCCATGGGGCCCTTCCCCGAATTGAACCGGGACATTCGGCCCGGTGCCGGTGAACCAGCGATACAGCACCCGTTCGGCGGGCTTGCCCTGCGGCGTAAAGGCCGTTGGCTCTTCCTGGCTGGCGCGCGGGTGCCACTTCCAGATGACGGCACCGGTAAACCAGGGCGCATCGCGCATGGTCGACAAAAAGGCGCGGTAGCAGCGGGCCTGGAGGGAAGAGTCGGGCGGCACGCCGCCGCCGTCCCGCTCGGGCCACCGCCACGGCGCTTCGGCGGCACTCTGGGCGCTTC
>CAZTDC010000562.1:0-2263 GCA_964612165.1 uncultured Salinivenus sp. | reverse complement strand
CGGCGACCTCCTGCTCCCAAAGCAGGTGCGCTACCGGACTGCGCCACGCCCCGCTCGTTCACGCGGGCGTCTATGCCCGCTAGTTGCGTTCTTTTGCGGCTTCAAGTTCCTCCTCAACGTCGTCAAGGGGGACAATCTTTTGTCGAAAGCCGTAGCTGCCATTGTCGCGCTCCTCGGCAACAACGAGCTTCGCCATCTTCTGTGACGCCTTCGTGTCGGTTCCGTTCGCCATGGCTTACTTCGTTTCTCGATGAAGGGTATGCTTCTGAAGAACAGGGTTGTATTTCATCATCTCGATGCGATCCGAGTCGTTCTTCCGGTTCTTCGTCGTGTGGTACCGCGACGTGCCCGGCTCTTCGGTGCATTCAAGAGTGATTTTTACGCGATCGCCATCGGCCATTGGACTGCTGGGGATTAAATGCTACGAACCGGTTTAGGGGTAGACGAACACCGTCTTCCGATCCATTACACGTCGAAACCTTGCTTCCGGGCTTCCTTGAGGACGGCCTCGATGCCCTTCTTGTTGATCGTCTTCAGGGTCTTGGCCGAGACCTTCAGCGTAATCGTGCGGTCCTGGGACGGGATGTAGAACTTTTTCTTTTGGAGATTCCGCTTGAAGCGGCGGTTCGTCTTCTGATTGGACGGAGAGACGCTGTTTCCGGTCTCCGGCCCTTCCCCCGTGATGTCGTCTTTGCGAGCCATGATGGACCTCCGTTCTCGACTGATTCAAGTGCCTGTAGGACGGTGTCGATGGGGCCCGGTGCCAGATTGGCTCGTGCCCAAAATCGACAGTCGAGTTATAGGTCTTCCGTCCGCTGTTTGTTCGTGAAGACGGCGCGATTTCATTCGGTCATTTCGACCACCGACTCGACCCTGTGTGTCCGGCTCGCTACTGCCCATCGCCCGACGGGGTCCCGCTGGGGCCGTGAGGCGTCACTCCCGGCTGAAGGAACTCGAACAGCGTGTCGCTGCGGAGGCCGCGACGCAGGGTCTCGAGGGGAAGTACTTCCTCGGGTCGGATGTTGCCGAGATTGACGTTCGCGCCATGGTTCTTGATGAGCCACGCCTGCTGCTCCTTCTGCGGGGCTTCGAAGATGATGTCGCGGGCCTCGACTCGGGCGACAATTTCGTCGACCAGGCCGGTGCGCACCTCGCCGTTGGCCCGAAACAGCCCCGCCGTCCCCGTCTCCCGCGCCTCCGCAATCACCTTCCAGCTGCCCGCTTCGAGCTCGGCCTGCATCGCCTCCACCCACCGGTAGGGCGGCATGACGTCGCTCGAGTCCTTCGAGCCCACCTCGCTCAGAACGACGAAATCCTTGGCGAACAGCTCAATAAACTCAAGCTTGTCCTCATGCGCCATCGAGGCCGCCCCGTCGGAGATCTCGACGTGCTTCACGGCGAGTGTGTCGAGGAGCCGCCGGTAGGCGTCGATCTGGTCACGGAGAAAATAGGCTTCGAAGAGGGTGCCCCCGAAGCAGAAGGGAATGTCAGCTGTGCGGTACACATCGAGTTTGCGCTCCAGATCGGGGGTAATCACGGCCGTGCCCCATCCAAGCTTGGCGAGATCGACGATCTCGGCCGCCACGTCGACTACATCCTCAACCTGTCGGGGCGAAAGGCCTTTGTCCAGCATGTGAGTCAGCCCCTTTTCGCGGGGTTTGGCAGGGCGATCAGGAAGACCAATGAGGTCAAATGCGTCGTGGGTCATGGCAACCGTGTTAAAAATCCTAATCGAGCGACGGTGGCTCCGATGCTTCTGTGAAACAAAGCGCAGCAAAGAGCGAGGGCGAATGGGGGTATTGGCGACTACACCCAACGAGTGAGGCCCCGTTCTTTCACTCCCTCCTTCCGGAGACACCCAAACAGACGGGGCCCAAGCGCCGTCTCTCCCCCGACTCCGGTTCAACGAGCGAGGGCGTCACTGGTCCATCTGCACCGCGCGGGCCGGCTCGATGGACGCAGCACGGGCCGCCGGGTAAATGGCAGCCAACACGCACAATCCGAAGGCCACGAGGGCGACCAGAAACACGTCCAGCGGCTGGATGGACACAGGATACGCATTGATGAGAAAGGATTCGGCCTGTGCCATGGGCACGAGCTTGAAATGCTGCTGAAGGAGGGCGAGCCCCAGTCCCAGCACAAGCCCCAGCCCCGTCCCCACGGCGCCGATGAGGCCGCCTTCGAGAAGGAAAATCCGACGCACGTTCCGCTGCGACACGCCCATGGCCTGAAGCACCCCTACGTCCCGCCGCTTTTCGATGAC